>JBAPMW010000270.1:0-2413 GCA_049278815.1 Hyphomicrobiaceae bacterium | reverse complement strand
GAGCTCGGCCTGATGCGGCCCACCGCGCTGCTCATCAACACCTCGCGCGGTCCCATCGTCGACGAGGCGGCGCTGCTGGCTGCCCTCAAGGAGAGGCGCATCGCCGGCTTCGGCGCCGACACCTTCGACGTCGAGCCCCTGCCATCCGATCACCCGCTGCGCGCCGAGCCGCGCGCACTCCTCACCCCGCACCTCGGCTACGTGACCGAGGACACCTACCGCGACTTCTACGCCGGCATGGTTGCTGCCATCGAGGCGTGGCTGGCCGGCAAGCCCATCAACGTGCTGGCGTAGGTGTCAGGCCGGGCTCAGACCCATTGCAGGACACATAGCGTCCGCGCGTAGCTTCAACGCCTGCGCAACGGTTGGCAGACCGCACGGCCTGACCCCATCCGACCCCATCCGACCTCATGCGAATTGCTGAGAGCAGACGTGCAAAAAGCGCGAGACAACCCGACTCACTCCGCTTAGGCTGGACGACGAATGACTTGGCAGAAAGACCAACAGGCGGAAGTGGAGGAAAGGCGATGGTAGGATGCAAGGGGCTGCTGCGCATGGCGGCGGCCGGTGTGGGTGCTGTGCTGGCCCTGGCCGGCGTGCAACCACAGGAGGCAAACGCGCAGACAAGAAGCCTGAAGATGCAGGCGACTTGGCCGACCTCGCTTACGCTCTATGAGAACTTCACCTACTTTGCCGAGCGCGTGGACAAGCTCTCCGCCGGCACGCTCAAGATTGAGACCATGCCCGCGGGGCAGGTCGTGCCGGCCTTCGAGGTGCTGGACGCCACCCATAAGAAGGTGCTCGACGGCGCCCACGCGTGGGCCGGCTACTGGACCGGCAAGAACAAGACCGCGATCCTGTTCACCGGCGGGCCGGGCGGCACGTTCGGCATGGACTTCATCGACGTGATGGGATGGCTGTTCCAGGGCGGCGGGCTTGAGCTTTACAACGAGTTCTACCAGAAGGAGCTGAAGCTCAACGTCATCGTGCTCCCGATTCTGCCGGCCGGCCCGCAGGCGTTCGGCTGGTTCAAGCGGCCGATTACGTCGGTGGAGGACATGAAGGGCATGAAGTGCCGCCAGACCGGCATGGCCGGCGAGGTGTGGCAGGCCCTGGGCTTCACCGTCGTCAATATGCCCGGTGGTGAGATCATTCCCTCGGCCCAGCGCGGCGTGATCGACTGCGCCGAGTGGGTCGGCGGCATCGAGGACCTGCGGCTGGGCTTCCAGAACGTGTGGAAGTATCACTACACCCCTGGCATGCACGAGAACGTCACGATCGGCGAGCTGGTCATCAACCGCGATGTTTGGAAGTCGCTGACCGGGCAGCAGCAGGAGATCATCAAGTCGGCGGCCAACGAGGCCTTCCTTGTCTGGTGGGCCAAGTGGCAGAAGCAGAACGCCGACGCCGTCAAGGAGATGCGGGAGAAGCACGGCGTGCAGGTGCTGCGTACCCCGCCCGACATCCTGCGCCTGTTCCTGAAGAAGTGGGACGAGATCGCGGCTGCGGAAGGCGCAAAGAACCCGTTCTTCAAGAAGGTCCACGACTCGCAGAAGGCGTATGCGAGCGTTGTGGTGCCCTACAAGCGCTTCTACTTCCCACCCTATTCCTTCGCTGCGAACTACTACTTCCCGGAGAAGAACTAGCGAGCTGAGACGAGGAGCGGCTTTGACAGCCGCTCCTCCACAGCGGTCTGGGGAGGGGAAATTGTCTCATAATCAAAATCTTGAGGAAGCCGTCAATGGCTGAGGCTCAACCGTCACGAGCGCTGATCGCATCCATCCGCGTCATCGACACGTTTACCGATCTCACCGGAACGATCTTCTCCTGGATGTCGATCCCGCTGGTTGCGGCAGTCGCTTACGAAGTGATTGCCCGCTACGTGTTCAACGCGCCCACCATCTGGTCCTACGACGTGACCTATATGCTGTACGGCGCGCTGTTCATGCTCGGCGCGGCTTATGCCCTGCACAAGGGCGCGCACATCCGTACCGACTTCTTCTGGGAAAACTTCACGCCCCGCACCAGAGGGCTGATCGACTCCCTATCCTACGTCCTCTTCTTCTTCCCGAGCTTTATCGCTCTCGGCATCATCAGCTACAACGAGGCCAGCTACGCGTTGTCGATCAACGAGATGTCCGACCAGACGCCCTGGCGGCCCCTCCTGTGGCCGTTCAAATTCGTCGTGCCCATCGCCTGCGCCCTTCTGCTCGTCCAAGGCTTCTCGGAATTCCTGAAGAGCTTCTACATGGCGCGCACGGGTATCGAGCTCGAGCACAAGGAGAAGGTCGAGCTATGAGCTTGGAAGCCTTCATCGGCCTGATCATGCTCCTGGTGCTGCTGGGAGCGATCTTCATCGGCGTGCCGATCTCGTTCACGCTGCTCTTTCTCGCCTTCGCCTTCGGCTACATTG
>JBAPMW010000269.1:0-7575 GCA_049278815.1 Hyphomicrobiaceae bacterium | reverse complement strand
GCGGCGTGATAAGACCCAATCCCGTAACGACGACGCGACGCATTCCCGGTTCCGATTCGGCCCCCTCAATCCCCCCCGGGCCGGCAGGCGCTCCCCATGCACGAAGGTGCGCCGCCGCCCGCAAAGGAGACCTGCTGGCGCAGATTACGACGCCGCGGGCGGCGTGCCGGCGCTGGCGTGCTGTTCCAGGAACTTGACGGCGTCGCCCACGGTCTGGATGCGCTCGGCCGCGTCGTCGGGGATCTCGCAGCCGAACTCCTCCTCGAAGGCCATCACAAGCTCGACGGTGTCCAGGCTGTCAGCCCCCAGATCGTCGATGAAGCTCGCGCTGTCCGTTACCTTGTCGGCCTCCACACAGAGGTGCTCGACCACGATCTTCTTCACGCGCTCTGCGACGTCGCTCATTGCTGTAGTTCCTCGGCTGACCTGTCTGTTGGCTGATCCAAGCTTGTTCTCGCGTCCACCTTACCGGTCACGCAAATCCCTGAGCCTGCGAGAGCGCCACACCCAACCGTGACGAGCCGACGCACCCCCGCGGGCGGCGCCTTTCACAGTTTGGGCAAGGGTTGGGCACACAAATCACGGGCTCGTTAACACACTTCCCCTGGCTTGACCAGCGCCCCGAAAGTGCATCCTCGGGGGCCTTCAGCCGCGGCGTCTCCGGGAGCTAAACCATTGCCAAGCCACCGTTTACGTGCAGCGTCTGGCCGGTCATGTAGCCCGCCTCGGCCGACGCCAGATAGACGCAGGCAGCGGCCACATCGGCGGGGGTGCCGAACTTCTGCGCAGGGATGGCCTCCTTGATGGCGCTCACCTGCTTCTCGTTCAGAACATCGGTCATGGTGGTGGAGATGAAGCCCGGCGCCACGCAATTAACCGTGATGCCGCGCGAGGCCACCTCGCGGGCCAGCGACTTCGACATGCCGATCATGCCGGCCTTGGAAGCGGCGTAGTTGCCCTGGCCGGGGTTGCCCATGACGCCGCTGACGGAGCTGATGTTGACGATCCGGCCGTAGCCGGTCTTCGCCCGCATCATGGCGCGGGCGGCGCCGCGCATGAGCACGAACGTGGCCGTGAGATTGACGGCGATCACCTCGTCCCACTGCTCGTCCTTCATGACCATGAGCAGGTTGTCCTTGGTGAGGCCGGCGTTGTTGACCAGGATGTCGACGCGCCCGAGCTTGGCGATGGCCGCATCGACGAGGCCGCCCACCGCGACCCGGTCGCCGAGGTCGCAGGGCACCACGTGCACGCGGCTGCCGAGCTCGACCGCCAGCCTCTCCAGCTTGTCGGTCTGGCGCCCGGAGACGGCAACGCTTGCGCCCTGCTTGTGGAAGGCGCGCGCGATGGCGCCGCCGATGCCACCGGTGGCTCCTGTGACGAGCGCCGTCCGGTCGGTCAGGTCGAACATCAGGCTGTCCCCTTCGCTGTGAGCAATGCGAGCGCGGCGTCGATCTCCTGAGGCGTGCCAACCGAGATCGCGTTCAAGGACGGCACGATGCGCTTGGCGAGCCCCGCCAGCACCTTGCCGGCGCCCAGCTCGGCGATGTCCGTCACCCCCGCCGCAGCCATGGCGGCGACGCTCTCGCGCCAGCGAACGGTGCCGGTCACCTGCTCGACCAGGCGCTGCTTGATCTCGACGGGGTCGCTGACCGGTCCAGCGGTGACGTTGGCGATGAGCGGCACGGCCGGCCGGCTGACCGTCGTTGTCCCCAGGGCCTCGGCCATGGCATCGGCGGCAGGCTGCATCAGCGCGCAATGAAAGGGGGCGCTCACGTTCAGCGGTACGAAGCGGCGCACGCCGTGCTCCCTGGCGAGCTTGGCGGCGCGGTCGATGGCGGTCCTGGTGCCCGAGATCACGGCCTGGGTGGGCTCGTTGTCGTTGGCGAGCTGGCACACCTCGCCCTCGGCGGCGGCCGCGGCGAGCTTCTCTGCCGCGTCCTTGCCGACGCCCAGCAGCGCCGCCATGGCGCCCTGGCCCACCGGCACGGCTGTCTGCATGGCCCGGCCGCGAATGCGCAGGAGGCGCGCTCCATCGGCGACCGACAGGGCGCCAGCCGCGCACAGCGCCGAGTATTCACCCAGCGAGTGGCCGGCGACGTACTTGACGGTAGCGGCCAGGCGGAAGCCCCTCTCCTCCAGGATGCGCACGACAGCCATGGACACGGCCAGCAGCGCCGGCTGCGCATTCTCAGTCAGCGTGAGGGTCTCCAAAGGACCCTCAAACATGATCTGGGAGAGCGTCTGACCGAGGGCCGCGTCAACCTCGTTGAAGGCGTTGCGCGCCGCAGGATAGGCCTTGGCGAGCTCCGAGCCCATGCCGACAGCCTGGCTGCCTTGTCCAGGGAATACCAATGCGACGGCCATTCAGCCCCGACCTTCGTTGTCGCGAGTTCTCGCCCCTGGGGCGCGGCTTAGCCACATGCCGCCCCGTTCTGTCAAGCCGTCGTCCACAGCCCGCGAAGAGGGGCAGTAGGGCAGTGAAGAGGGGCAATAGGGCAGTAAGGCAGTAGGTGCCGCTACCCTATTGCCCTACTGCCCTACTGCCTTATTGCCTTCGTTTTACGCTTGCCGTTAAGGGCATTATGCGTATAACACGCGCCTCATCCGATCCGGCCGGAGGCTGAACGGTAGTCCCTCAACAGGGGGCGGGCTTGTGCCCGGCTGCCGGTGTCTCCGCTCTTTCGGGTCTTTGGGCCTTTCTGCGCAAGCGCAACAGGCGCCGCGCCGGGGCTCAAAAGGGGCTTTGCGCCGGGTCGTCTGGAGCAACGAAAGGCTATCACGTGCCACTTTACGAGCATGTCTTCCTGGCTCGCCAGGATATCTCGCAGGCGCAGGTCGATGCGCTTGTCAAGGAATACAGTGAGGTCATCACCGAGGGCGGCGGCAAGGTCGGCAAGACCGAATATTGGGGCGTCAAGCCCCTCGCCTACAAGATCAAGAAGAACCGCAAGGCGCACTTCTCGCTCATGAACCTCGACGCGCCACCCCCGGCGGTGGCCGAGATGGAGCGGCGCATGACGCTCTCGCCGGACGTGGTTCGGTTTCTCACCATCCGAGTCGACGCCCATGAGGCCGAGCCATCCATTCAGATGCGCAAGAGCGACCGCGACGATCGCCGCGACGGTGATCGCGGCGGCGGGTTCCGCGGCGACCGTGGCGGCGGCTTCCGTGGCGGCGACCGTGGCGGCTTCCGTGGCGGTCCTCGCGGCGGCGGTGGTGGTGGTGGCTTCCGTAGCGATCGTCCCGGCGAGGGCCCGCGCCGCGACGGCGAGCGCGGCGAGACAGATCGGTCGCGCGGGCCGCGCCCGCCCCGCGACACCGACACGCCAACCACGCCTACGACGACCGAATGAACAGGAGCTGAGCCGTGGCCGAGACTTCCACCCCCGCTGCGCGGCGCCCGTTCCACCGGCGTCGCAAAACCTGCCCGTTCTCCGGCGACAACTCGCCGAAGATCGACTACAAGGACTCCCGCCTGCTCGGCCGCTACATGTCCGAGCGCGGCAAGATCGTGCCGAGCCGCATAACGGCGGTGTCCGCCAGCAAGCAGCGCGAGCTGGCGCGCGCCATCAAGCGCGCGCGCTTCCTTGGGCTGCTGCCCTACTTGGTGGAGTAAAGAGGCGAATAGCGAATTGAGCTGGAACCGGGAGCTCTCTCCCTATTCGCTACTCGCTATTCGCTACCCCCTCTCTTGATGTCGAAGGGTTGGGACGGCATTTTCGTCTCTAACCGCCACGGCGGGACAGCACCGGACATGCCCTACGGCTTGCTCATCGGTCTCGGCTCCGGCCTTGCCTCGGCGCTGCTGTTCTACTCGGCAGTGAGGGGTGGCGGCTGGCTGGGGCCCGTGCTGTTCTTCCTGACGCCGCTGCCGCCGCTGCTGGCCGGCCTCGGTTGGGGCTGGCTGCCTGCCGCCGTCGGAGCGGTCGCTGGTTCGCTTGCCATCGCTGCGATCGCCGCGGCCCCGCTTGGCGTCGCCTATTTCCTGGCCGTCGGACTGCCGGCCGCCTTCCTGGCCTATCTCGCCTACCTCAGCCGCCCATCGCGCTACGACAAGGACCAGCGCGAGTGGTACCCCCTCGGGCGCCTGCTCGCGGCCCTGACCCTCTACGCCGGGGCGCTGCCGGTGCTGGCGCTGCCGTGGACCGGCGGCAGCTTCGAGGCGCTGCGCCCGATGGTCACGGCCATGATCCAGGCCGTGGTGAAGCAGTCGGAGGAGTTGAGCCAGAGGCCGCCCAGCGACGCCCAGATCGACGACCTGGCCCATATGGCCGTGCTCGTGGTGCCGGCTGCCATGGCGTTCTACTGGCTCCTTATCATGACGCCCAACCTCTACCTGGCCGGGCGCATCGCCGTCGGCTCCGGGCGCCTCGGCCGCGATTGGCCGGATGTGCCGGCCTTCACGTATCCCGCCGGCTTCTCGCTTCTGCTGGGGCTGGCCGTTCTGGCCTCCTTCGCCCCGGGGGCCGTGGGCATAGCCGGCACGAGCTTCGCGGGCGCGCTGATGTTCGCGCACCTGCTGGCCGGCCTTGCGCTCGTGCATTTCATCGCCCAGCGCGGGGCGCGCTGGCTGCTGTGGGTGACCTACGCCGCCCTCCTCTTCCTGCAGCCCTATGGCGCGATCCTCGTTGCCCTCGCGGGGCTGATCGAGCCGGTCCTCAAGTTGAAGCAGCGCCTGGGCCCACCGCCCCCATCGGCCTGACTGAAGAGCCCGCCGCAAGGAAATCGCAAGAAAACGGAGTACCCCCCATGCAAGTTATACTTCTGGAGCGCATCGGCCGCCTTGGCCAGATGGGCGATGTCGTCACCGTCAAGGACGGCTACGCCCGCAAATTCCTGCTGCCGCAGAAGAAGGCCCTGCGCGCCACCGAGGAGAACCTGAAGCGCTTCGAATCCAACCGGGGGCAGCTTGAGGCGCGCAATCTCGAGCTGAAGAAGGAGGCCGAGGCCGTGGCCGCCAAGCTCGAAGGCCGGAGCTTCACCGCCATCCGCCAGGCCGGCGACACCGGCCAGCTCTACGGCTCGGTGACGACGCGCGACATCGTCGAGATCATCACCGCCGGCGGCTTCAGCATCAACCGGCGCCAAGCGGTGCTCGACAAGCCCATCAAGACGCTGGGCATCCACGCCATCCACGTCGCCCTGCATCCGGAGGTGATCGTCAGCGTCTCCCTCAACGTCGCCCGCACCGAGGACGAGGCCCAGCGTCAGGCCCGCGGCGAGGACGTGACCGTCATCAAGGACGAGGCCCTGGAGCTGGAAACCTTCAATCCCGAGGGCGAGTTCGAGGAGGAGGCCCCGGAGATACCAGGAACGGGCGAGCAGCCGACGGTCGCCTAGGCACCCATTGCATTGACCGACGAGCAAACGTCGGAGAAGGAGCACCGATGTCATTCTACCGAGGCATGACCTGCGAGAACGTGACCATCAGCGGCGACAAGGGAACCCCGATAACGGCCTATGTTGCCAAGCCCTCTGGTCCAGGCACTTTTCCGGGTGTGGTGCTGGTCCATCATCTCCCGGGCTGGAGCGAATTCTACATCGAGACCACGCGGCGGTTCGCGCATCACGGCTATCTGGCGATCTGCGCCAACCTCTATCAGCGTTCGGGCGAGGGCAACCCCGACGACGTCGCCGCCAAGGTGCGCGCGGAGGGTGGCATTCCTGATTCGCAGATGGTCGGCGATACCGAGGCCGCAGTGAAGTGGATGCGCGCCCAGCCCAACCACAACGGCAAGGTCGGCCTTTTCGGCTCCTGCTCCGGCGGCCGGCATGCCTTTCTGTACGCGTGCCAGAGGCAAGACGTCGACGCCTGCGCCGACCTCTGGGGCGGCCGCGTCGTGATGGGCGCCGACGAGCTCAACGCCAAGACGCCGGTTGCGCCGATCGATCTCACCAAGGATCTTTCGTGCCCCCTCATCGGCATTTTCGGCAACGACGACCGGGCGCCGAGTCCCGAGCAGGTAAACCAGCACGAGGCCGAGCTGAAGAAGCACGGCAAGAGCTATGAGCTCTACCGCTACGACGGTGCCGGCCACGGCATCTTCTATTGGCACCGGCCGCTCTACCGGCCCGAGCAGGCGATGGATGGCTGGAGCAAGGTGCTCGCTTTCTTCGGCAAGCATCTGGCAGCGTAGGAGGTCGTACATGTGCACGTCGATCATCGAGGTCGTCCGCGCGGAAGGCATGGCCAAGCGCGGCGACCAATGGTTCTCGCTGACGCACGCCGTGGTCGCCTATGACCATGCACGCCATGCGCCTCTGGCCGACGTTGTGACGCTCGACTTCGTCAACCCCGGCCTCGAGCCGGGGGCGCGCGCCGGTATCGAGCTGACGCTCGAAAGCGCCAAGGAGCTGCGCGCTGCGCTCGACCGGGCGATCGCCGCCGCCGAGCTCGAGGAAGCGGAAGTGCGGGGCAAGGGTGTGCCCAGCCTCGTTCGGGCGGCTTGACGGTGGACCGCGTTGAGGAGGGCAGGAGCGGAAGATTACTCGATGCGCGCCTTGAGCACTGAGCGAGATGTGGGCCGCGGCCGGCGCAATTGCGCGCGCAGCGCAAGCGCTGCCCGCCGCCAGTTGAAGAAGCGCGGCACGCGCTGGCAGTAGCGCCGGTAGGCTTCCGCATAGATGCCCGCGAGCCACGGCTCTTCGAGCAGAACCATGAGGAAATACACTGCAATCATGGCGGCACACAGCAGGTAGGTGGGTCCGCTGTCGGCCGTGACGGCGAGCGCGCCATAGACCACCATCAGCATCGCGTTCTGGGGATTGCGCGTCCAGCGGTAGATGCCCCGCGTCACGAGGCCATCCTGCGCGCCGTAGCTGTTGTCCCGGCCGAGCACCCGAAACGCGTAGATGAAGAGGGCGACCGACGCGGCGAGCACGACGCCGGCCACTGCGCGCACCCAGACGGGAAGCCCGAGGAAGACCGTGCGGTCCGCAAGCGCCATCATGAAGCAGAGCACATTGAGACCGCGGAACAGTGGCCAGAACACGTAGCCCTGCCAGCCCCCCTGCGCCGGCCAGATGCGCAGGCTCGGAACCAGCATCGTGAGCAGGAGCAGGCCGAGCAGGAGAGCCGCCACCGCCAGTCCAACCATGAACAGCACGTCCGCCACGCCCATCCTCTCTGACCGCCCATGCGAGTGCGGTCGCATGATAGCGCAGACAGGCGTGAGCTGGTGAGTGCGCAACCTGTATCGAAGCGTGGGCTTGGACCCCGCCCTGGACCCTGCACCTATCTTCTCGCAGCAGCAGCACTCAACACTCATACAATCCGGCCCATCAGCAACTTGTCGCCCGGCGGCGTTCCCTGTATTTGACGCTGTGCCTGTTGGTGGGCTGATGGGGCGTAGCCAAGCGGTAAGGCAGCGGATTTTGATTCCGCCATGCGAAGGTTCGATTCCTTCCGCCCCAGCCATGATGGCTCGGCCCAAGGCCCTGCAGCCGTCCGCGTTGCGACAGGTGATCCCCCGGTAGAGTGCCCTCGCCGCGCCATGCACATTGTCTGCTGGCGCCCGCCGCTGCTCCATGGTGACGCGAGGGCGCGGACGGGATACGATTGCCGGCCGACAG
>JBAPMW010000268.1:0-4532 GCA_049278815.1 Hyphomicrobiaceae bacterium | reverse complement strand
CAAGGGAAACCCTCTCCACAAGGGGCCTTAAGTCGTGGACGGACCTTCTGAAGGCCGTTGAGAGGCTAGAGCCCTTTGCTGCTCCTCACCCCAACCCTCTCCCCGTCGCCCTCGGAGCCATTGCGGCGCGGTGACCATCGTGGATGGCCCGAGCGCGGCGGGGAGAAGGGGCTCTCGACGGTCGGCGAAGCCGGTGAGCGGCTGACACCTTACGTCCGCTGCAACTTCCCCGGCGCGGAGGAGGCCGACGGCGCACTGGCCGCGGCCTTGAGGAACACATCCACCCGCATGCCCGGCAGCAGCGGCGGCTGTCCCGTGAGGTCGATGATCACCTCCAGCACGTCGATATCGGTTGGCCGGCGCGGGCCGCGTTGGCCGAGCTTACTGGGGCCCAGGGCCCTCGCCGAGGACGACACCTTGCCCTCGAAGTCCTTGCCCGGGAAGGCATCGGTGCGCACCACGGCGCCCTGGCCGACGCTCACCTTGCCGATGTCGCGCTCCTCGAACTCGGCCCGCACGCGCAGCGAGGAGACATCGCCAACCACCACCAGCGGCCTCTCCGGCGACGGGGCCGCCGTCTCGCCCACCTTGGCGTAGAGCTGCAGCACGGTCCCTTCGGTCGGAGCCCTGAGGCGCGTGCGCTCCAGCGCCGCCTCAGCCAGCGACAGCTCCGCCCGCGCCGCGGCGAGCGCTGCCTCCAGCCGGGTCGGCGCGGGGCCGTTGTTGACCACCTTGCGCAGGGCAACGCGCGCTTCATCGATGTGACCGACGGCATCGGCCACGGCCTTGCGGGCCTTGTCCACATCGGCAGCGGCGCCGCTGCGCTTGAGCCCTAACGCGCGGTCGAGATCCTCTCGGGCGAAGGCCAGCTGGCGCTCGGCGTCGGAGAGCTTGTCCTCCGCATTCCGGCGCTCCTTGGCAGCGTTGGACACGGTCTCGTTGTCGCGGTCGCGCTTGCGCACCGCCACCTCCGCACGCGCGGCATTGACGCGGGCCAGCAGATCCTCGTCTGCCAGGCGCACCAGGAGGTCGCCGGCGGACACCATGTCGTTGACGGTCACCAGCACGTCCGCCACGCGGCCGGGCACCTGGGCCGACATGCGGATCTCGCCGCCGGTGGGCTCCACCCGCCCCGGTGCGGACGCGGCCCACACCGGCCGGGCGGATGTGGCGGGCTTGGAGGAGTCGACCTTGGGGCCCGTCTCGGCCACCACCTTGGGCGCCTCCGCTGCCGTCGCCGTGGCCGTGGCGGCGGCGCCGCCCGGCTTCCGGCTCAGCATCTGCGGCACGAAATAGCCGATGCCGAGCGCCGCCGCGGCAGCGACGATCAGCATGTTGAAGGAAGAGTCGGCCTTAGGCATTTGCCTTCCTCTTTCTGGTGCGTGCCAGCTCATGCACCGTCTCGACGCCCTCGGCGCGACGCTCCTCGCCGACGATCAGGCCGTCTTCAATGCGCAGAATGCGGTCGGCATAAGGCACCGTGCGCGGGTCGTGGGTGACGGCCAGCACCGCGCGGCTGCGATCCTTGGCGATCTGGCTTAACAAGGACATGACCGCCACGCCGTTCTCGCTGTCGAGCGCGGCGGTCGGCTCGTCGGCGAGGATCACCGACGGCGAGCCCACCAGCGAGCGCGCAACGGCGACGCGCTGCTGCTCGCCGCCCGAAAGGTTGGCGGGATACGACTTGAGCTTGTGGCGCAGCCCGACCTTCTGCAGCGCGCGCTGCGCGGCGACGATGGCGTCCGAGCCGCGGCTGCCGCGCACATCGAGGACGAGGCGCACATTCTCCTCGGCCGTCAGCGTCGGGAACAGGTTATAGGACTGGAAGATGAAGCCCATGTGCTTGCGGCGCAGATCCGCCAGTGCCTCCGGCGACAGGCCGGCGGTGGCCTTGCCGGCGATCGTCAGCGTGCCGGCGGATGGCGTCAGGATGCAGCCCAGGATCGAGAGCAGCGTGGTCTTGCCGCTGCCCGATGGCCCCATCAGCAGGGTCAGCTCGCCGGCGTTGAGCGTGAGACTCACGCCCTTCAGCGCGCGCACCTTGCCGGCGCCCTGGCCGAGGTCCTTTACGATATCGCTCGCCTCCAGCATCACGTTCGGGCTTGCCGATGCGGTGCTGGCCGGAGTCGCGGCGGTCTGTGACTGGGTTACGACAGCGGTCATCGGTTGAACACCATGACTGGATCGATGCGCATGACCTTGCCGATAGCCGACAGCGCGGACACCGCGCACATGACGAAGGTCAGCGCCAGGAGGAGGGCCGCAAGGCCCGGCGACATCACGATGGGGAGCGCCGTGTGCTCGCTCAGGAGCACGATGGCGAGCGCGATCGACATGCCGAGCCCGTAGCCGATAAGGGCGGAGAGGCCGGCCTGCATCAGGATCACCTTGTTGATATAGCCCGACGAGGAGCCGAGCGCCCTCAGTGTGGCAAACTCGGCCAAGTGGTCCTTGGTGCTGGAGTAGAGCGTCTGGGCGACGATCACGGTGCCCACGATCAGGCCGAGGATGGCGCCGCCCAGGAGCGCTACGCCCGCACCGGTCGCGAACAGCCAGTGGTTGAGGCTGCGGGCCTTGAACTCGGCGCTGGTGAGAATCTCCGTATCTCCCGACAGCTGGGCACGCAACTCGTCGCGCACCTTGGCGATGTCGGCGCCGGGCCGCACCTTGGCGAGCACGTAGGTGATATTCTCCGCCGGCATGTCGATGAGCTGCCGCGCCCGGTTGAGCGTGGTGAACACGAACGGCGTGACGGTGAACGAGCGGATGCCTTCGGTGAGGCCGGCGACACGCACGCGCGAGGCGCCCACCTGGGCGGTATCGCCCACGCCGGAGACGCCCAGCTCGGCGAGATAGGTCTTGTCGATCATCACTGCATCGCGCGCGCCGAGGCCCGAGACATCGCCCTCGACGACGTTCCACGGGGCGAGCCCGCCGTCCTCGGCGTCGGCGCCGATGACCACCACCAGCGTCGAGCCGCCGGTGGGCTTGCGCCAGTCCGTGAAAGAGGTGACCAGGGGAATGGCGCTCACCACATCGGGGTTCGTCAGCGCCACGTAACGCTCGCGTGCGCGGATCGGCTGCGCCTCCTCGAAGTTCTTGGTGCCGTAGGCCATGATCCAGAGGCCGCCGTCGGCGCGGTCGATCGTGGCAATGATCATGTTGCGCGCACCGAGATAGAGGCCGAGTTGCACCGCCACCAGCACGATCGAGAACAGGATGCCGATCAGCGTCACTGCCAGGCGGACGCGATCATGGAACAGGTTGCGAAAGGCCAGCGTTAGGGACATGGCGTCGCCTCGCGGAAGCTTGAGCCCAGGCCGCTGCGGGGGCAGCCGGCGAATGCCGCGGCGCTCTTGCTGTTGGCGCTCCAGCCATCCAAGCTGCCGTGGTTATATAAGGCTTTGCGCCCGGCCCCGGAAATGCTGTGCCGAGAGTTAAGGGCAACGGGCCGCGAACGGGCTGTGCGCTGCGTCAGATCTGCGGTCCGCCCCATTTTCTCCCCATCGCGGTTGCATGTCAGCAGCCTTGGCTCAGACAAGGAGGGCGTATGCCGATGTATATTACGGATTTTCTTCGCTCTTCGGTTGCCTTCTGCGTCGTCCTGGGTGCTGCGGCGCTCGCTGGCGGCGTGGCGGCGCAGACCCCGGCCGCCGACGTGGCGGGCGTCTGGATCGACCACACCGGCCAGGGCGCGGTGGAGATCGCCCCGTGCGGCAACCGCCTGTGCGGCCGGGTGGTCTGGCTCAAGAACCCCGAGCACAAGTCGAGAACCGGCAAGCGCATCTGCGGCAGCCAGATCCTGGGTGGTCTGCGCAGGGAGGGTGCGAGAGCCTGGAGCGACGGCTGGATCTACAATCCCGAGGACGAGGAGCGCTTCAGCGCCGCCCTGGAGCTCGCCGGCGCGAACACCCTTAAGGTTACCGGCTATCTGGGTATCAGACTGCTGGGCGAGACCTTCACCTGGAGGCGCGCCACCACCATTCTGGAGCGCTGCGCAGGGGCCATTGGCGCCGGCGCACGCTAAGCAGATTTTCTTCCCGATGCCAACAACGGACGTACCATTAGATCCCGGCTCCAGGATGGGGGCGGCGGGCTTCGCACTTGCTGGAGGCACACGCCAACCGGATTCCCCTCCCCCTTGTGGGGAGGGGTTAGGGGTGGGGGGACTCCCTCCCTCCAAGGTTCTGCAATCCCCCCCACCCTGTCCCTCCCCCACATTTTGGGGGCGCGCCTCCGGCGCGACGGGGGAGGGGACGTTGTGGCACGCACCTCGCTCGATAGCCGGCGTCGGCGCAACCTGCTGCGAGACGCGGCTCAAGCGTTGGGCAGCAAAGCGCCCTTTGCTTGGCGCCGGCGGCGGCCTCCACCCCTCAAGGCTCCAGACCTGGTGGCTCGCCCTCATTCCCGTGCGGCGCCCTTGCCTTTCGCCGCCGGCACCATCCGGCTCCTGGCGGCCGCGACCTGGCCCTCGACCCAGCTGACGAAGCTCGTCGCACGGTCGGCAACGATGTGGCGCTGCTGGTCGAGGG
>JBAPMW010000267.1:0-13627 GCA_049278815.1 Hyphomicrobiaceae bacterium | reverse complement strand
AGGCGTTCTTTTCAAGTTCTGCGTCGAGGCGGCAAACTGATTTCGGCGGTCTCCGATCCAGATAAAGATCTCGCGCAGAGACATGGCGTTGAAGCCGCCTTCTTTCTGGTCAAAGTCACAACCCAGGCTCTGGCGCAGATTACCGGCCTCATCGACGGTGGAAACCTCCGAACAAGGATGGGTGCAGTCCTGCCGCTCGCCGATGCGCGCGAGGCTCACTTCATGCTGGAAGGCATGCGCCCTCGTCCGAAAGGAAAGATCGTACTTGCCGTCGAAGCAAGTTGAGCTGCTTGTGAAAAGGCTTCCACGCGCCAACGCCGGTGGTCATCCAAGGAAGGTGCGGGAACCAGGCTACTAATGAGAGCAAAGGGGATGAGAGAACCAAGCGGCGTCCGGAGCGGACCTCTGCACCGCCACGAATAGCACCGCCCGCCCCAGTAACAGTTGATCTCGAAGGAGGCAGGAGCATGTCCAATCTCTCTTCCACCCTCAACATTCCCGATTCGCTTCTCGCAAAAGAGGCCACAGAGATCCTGCGTGAGTATTCCAGCGATCTGATCTTTGGTCACTCTGTGCGGGTCTATCTGTTTGCGGCAGAGCAGGGCCGTCAGCAAAAGCTGCGGTTTGACGCAGAGCTCCTCTACGTCGCCGCGGCATTTCACGATCTCGGTCTAAGCAAGAAGTTTTCGAGTCAAAATGAACGCTTCGAGGTCGATGGCGCAAATGCCGCCCGTCAATTCCTCACTGCACATAACGTCCCTCAAGTGCAGGTGCAAACTGCCTGGGAAGCCATTGCCCTGCACACTACGCCGGGCATCCCTCAATACATGCGGCCCGAAGTAGCTCTACTGTATTCAGGTGTCGGCCTCGACGTGCTCGGAAAAGGGTTCGAGCAGTTTCCTTCGGGTTTGCGCGAACAAATCGTCGCCGAGTACCCTCGTAAGCACTTCAAGGAAGACTTCCCCCAGGCGTACTTCGGTGGCTTTGCGCACAAGCCTGGCAGCACGTACGGCACCGTGAACGCCGGCGTCTGTGAACGTTACATCCCCGGCTATAGGAGCCCCAACGCCGTCGATTTGATGGCTGCATCCCCCTTCCCGGATTCCGCATAGCACTGCTGAACGCGCTCGACTTGCTTGCGGCGCATGAGTCCGAAGCTGGCACACAAGCCCCGGTCACCGGCCGTCAGGTTTCGGGGCAAGGCCGACCTTGCTGGGATCCATAGCGCCGTGAATCTGCTTGGCCGCTGCCCGGGGGGCGGCCGAGCGCGGATGCTGCGGTGCGCAGTCGCGCGCCCGCCGGCCGCTCTCGCTATCATGGTGACGCTGCAACCCATCTCCGCCAGAGAGCAACGCTTCGTTGAGCCGCCCCTATTAGAAAAGGTGGTACGCAGCTGGCGGCTGAGGCCCTATGCTCAGGGGCAGCAACGAGCATCAACGTACCGGGAGGCGCGCGCCATGGAGCGCATCTGGCTCAAGAACTATCCCCAAGGTGTGCCGGCTGAGATCGATCCCACGCTCTACCGCTCGCTGGTGGAGTTGCTGGAGGCCAGCTTCGCCACGTACCGCGACCAGGATGCCTTCCTCTCGATGGGCAAGAGGCTGACCTATGCCCAGCTCGACGAGATGTCCACGGCAATGGGCGCCTGGCTGCAGAGCAAGGGCCTCGCCCGCGGCGACCGGGTGGCGGTCATGATGCCGAACCTCCTGCAGTATCCCGTCAGCGTCGCCGGCATCCTGCGGGCGGGCTTCGTGGTGGTGAACGTCAACCCGCTCTACACACCGCGCGAGCTGGAGCACCAGCTGAAGGACTCCGGCGCCAAGGCCATCGTCATCGTCGAGAACTTTGCCCACACCCTCCAGCAGGTGCTCGCCAGGACGCAGGTGCAGCATGTGGTGCTGACGAGCCTGGGCGAGCTGCTGGGCTTTCCCAAGGGGGCCATCGTCAATACGGTGGTGCGCAAGGTGAAGAAGATGGTGCCGGCGTTCTCGCTGCCGGGCGCCACCAAGTTCAACGCCGCCATCGCCGCCGGACGGCGCCTGACCCTGCAGAAGCCCGACCTCGGTCCCAGCGACGTGGCCTTCCTCCAATATACGGGCGGCACCACCGGTGTCTCCAAGGGCGCCACGCTCACCCATCGCAACATCGTCGCCAACACACTCCAGAACGAGGCCTGGCTGCAACCGGCGCTGGACAAGGGCGGGCGGCCCGAGGCGTTCACCATCGTCACGGCCCTGCCGCTCTATCATATCTTCGCCCTCACGTGCTGCGCCATGCTTGGCATGCGCATCGGCGCGAGGTGCCTGCTGATCGTCAATCCGCGCGACATCCCCGCCTTCATCAAGGAGCTCAGCAAGTACGAGTTCCACATGCTGCCGGCGGTGAACACGCTCTACAACGCGCTCCTCAACCACCCCGACTTCCCCAAGATCAACTTCAAGGGGCTGAAGGCCGCCAATGGGGGCGGCATGGCCGTGCAGCGGGCGGTGGCGGAGCGCTTTTACAAGCTCACGGGCTGCCCGATCATCGAAGGCTACGGTCTGTCGGAGACCTCGCCGGTGCTCACCTGCAACCGGGCCGACAACGCCGAGTACACCGGCACCATCGGCCTCCCGGTCCCCTCGACCGAAATCTCCATCCGAGACGAGGAGGGCCGTGAGCTGCCGCTGGGCGAGCCCGGCGAGATCTGCGCCCGCGGCCCGCAGGTCATGGCGGGCTACTGGCAGCGCCCCGACGAGACCGCCAAGGTGATGACGGCCGACGGCTTCTTCAGGACCGGCGACATCGGCGTCATGGATGCGGAGGGACAGGTCAAGATCGTCGACCGCAAGAAGGACATGGTGCTGGTCTCGGGCTTCAACGTCTATCCCAACGAGGTGGAGGACGTGGTGGCAAGCCACCCCGGCGTGCTCGAATGCGCGGTGGTGGGCGTGCCCGACGATGCGTCGGGCGAGGCGGTCGTTCTGTACGTGGCGAGGAAGGACCCGGCGCTCACCGAGCGGGCGCTGTTGGACTACTGCGCGGAGCAGCTCACCAACTACAAGCGGCCCAAGTACGTGATCTTCCGCCAGGAGCTGCCGAAGACCAACGTCGGCAAGGTCCTGCGGCGCGAGCTGCGCGACGATGCCGTGCGCGCGGTGCGGCGCCAGGCGGCGTAGGCCGGCGCTACTTCACCTCGAACACCGCGACCCGGATCCTGTCGGGCATGCGGTCCGCGCTGGCGATGAAAACGCTGCGGTTGAGCCACTCGTAGGGTCCGGAGGGTGCCTCGAATTGGGGCGTCGTGCGGCAATAGACCAGGGCGGGGTCGACGGCCTCGCCACGGGCCATCCGCGCCATGACGTCGGGCGGCGCCCGGCGCAATCCCCGATTGACGACGGCGATCTCCACGCCGTCCCTGGTGAGGATGGAGTAGCGCGCCACCAGCTCGACGACGCCGTCGCCGCGCACGTACTGCCAATCCGCTCCGCCCGGCAGGACCTCGGCCTCCAGCCGCAGCCCCCGCACGGTGCCGCCGAGGATGGGGACGATGCGGCGGCGACCGCGGGGCGTTGCACCGAGGTCGCGGATGGGTGCCACAATCGCCTCGATCAGGCAGACTTGACTAAGGTCTGGGCTCACGACTCTGCCTCCCTCTCGCTTGCTAGTAGGTCTTGGCCGCAGCCGCCGCACCCAATGCTGTACCTTGGCCGCGCGCCTCGCGCACGGCATTGGCTGCGGCCGACGCGAGCAGGCGCACATCGTTCAGGAGGGTGCACATCTGGAAGCCCTCCGCGAAGCGCTTGTGCGCGGTCTTGGGGCCATCGGTGTGCACGCCCGCGATCAGGCCGCGCTCGCGCGTCTCCTTGAGGACGACCCCCATGGCCTTGAGGACGGTCTCATCGCTCGGGTCGAGCGTCGGTGTCTTGTCCATGCTCATGGACAGATCGGACGGGCCGATATAGACGCCGTTCAGGCCCTTCACGGAGAGAATCTCGGCCAGGTTGCTCACCGCCTGCCGCGTCTCGATCATGGCCAGCAGCAGCACCTCGTCGTTGGCGTGCTGCCAGTAGTCGGCGCCGCCGTACTGGGCTGCCCGGAACGGCCCGAAGCTGCGCTCGCCCAGCGGCGGATAGCGCGCCCACCGCACCAGCGCCTCGGCCTCGGCCCTGGTGTTGATCATCGGGCAGACGATGCCGTAGGCGCCCGCATCCAGCACGCGCATGATGTAGGCCGGATCGTTCCACGGCACCCGCACCAGCGGCGTCGCATCGCTGCCGGCGGCGATCGCCTGCAGCATGGGCACGACGTTGTCGAGGGTGACGGAGCCGTGCTGCATGTCGAGGGTGACGTAGTCCCAGCCCTGGGCGGCGTAGATCTCGGCCGAGAAGGCACTGGGAATGGCCGCCCACCCGCCGACGCAGCGCACGCCGTCGGCGATTTTCTTCTTCAGGGAGTTGGGTCTCATGGGGGTCTCCTTGGGCGCGATCTTTGTCATCCCGGGCGCCTTGTGCCCGGGATCCAGCCAACCGC
Source organism: Hyphomicrobiaceae bacterium (assembly GCA_049278815.1). Lineage (GTDB taxonomy): Bacteria > Pseudomonadota > Alphaproteobacteria > Rhizobiales > Hyphomicrobiaceae > AWTP1-13. The sequence goes on along the minus strand of JBAPMW010000267.1, from coordinate 9,115 downwards.
GGACGCCGGAGCAAGAGGTGAGATGGATCCCGGCGACAAGCGCCGGGATGACACGTTGCAACTTTACGCACGCGGTCTCGTCAGAACCTCCGGGTTGACCACGTGGCTCACCGGCACCTGCCCGTCGAAATAGTCGAGCACGTTCTGGGCCACGGTCATGGACGAGCGCATCATGGTCTCCGGCGTGGCGGCGGACGAATGCGGAGTGAGAATCAGCCGGTCGCAGGCAAGGAGCGGGTCGTTGGGCGCCGGCGGCTCCGTGACCTGCACATCGAGCGCGGCGCCCTTGATGCGGCCGCTGTTCAGGGCCTCCAGCAGCGCCGCCTCGTTGACGATGCCGCCACGGGCACAGTTGATGACGTAAGCAGACGGCTTCATCGTCGCCAGCTCCGCCGCGCCGACCATGTTGCGCGTGTCGTCCTGCAGCGGGCAGTGCACCGTTACGAAGTCGGCGCGCGGCAGGGCGGTGCGGAAGTCCGCCACCGGCTCGCAGCCCATGGCCTCGATCTCAGCCGGCGTGTAGGCCGGGTCGACGCCCAGGCACTTGAGCCCCAGCCCGTTCAGCGCCTTCGCCAGCCGGCTGCCGATGCGCCCGAGCCCGACGATGAGCACCGTGCGGCCGGCGACGTCCATGGAGATGAGCTTCGTCCTGCCGCGCCAGTAGTCGCCCTCCCGTACGGCGCGGTCGAGCTCAGGCAGCCGCTTGGCCAGCGCATACATCATGGCAATGGTGTGCTCCACCACCGACGGCGCATTGGCGAGGCCGATGGTCGCCACGATCACCCCGCGCTCGGTGGCCGCCGCCACGTCGATGTTGTCGAGGCCGACGCCGTGGCGCGAGACGATCTTGAGGTTGGGCGCCGCCTCCATCATGGCGCGGGTGATCTTGGTAAGCCGCACGCAGATCGCCTCGGCGCCGGGCAGGAAGTTGGCCCACGTCGCCGGGTCCGGCGAGTCGGGCACGATGATCTCCAGGTCATCGCGCGAGTTGAGGATCTTCATGCCCTCCGGGTGGAGGGGCTGGATGCAGATGACCTTGTGGCGCATAGGCGTTCCCCGATTTGCGGTCTTATTGTTATGGAAGCGGTGAGTGGTGAGATGGTGAGTGGTGAGTTTGGGTTGGTGCCCGTGGCAACGGAGGGTGCTAGCAGCATCCAGATAGCAAACTCTAGGAGCATGCCTCGCCTACTTGTATCCCGCCTCCTGCAAGACCTTCGAGACCTCCTTGAGCTTGTGCAGCACGCGCCCGATCGTACGAATGCACACAGGGTCTGCGTGGAGGCGCTCAAGGTCGGTAAGCGCGCCCTGCAGATTGCCATAGGCGTCGTCGTAAACTTTCAAACCCTGCTCCATTCTCGGCGGAGGAGAGAGGATCTCGTTGATCGCGCGGAGTGCCTCTTCCGGCTTCATCGGCGCGCCAACCCAAATCTCACCATCTCACCACTCACCATCTCACCTAGTGAATATCATCCTGCTTCTTCAGCGCCTCGCGCAGCTTGGCGACGTTGAACCCCGGCGCGCGCGCCATCTCCAGGATCACGGCCTCCTTGCGGCCGAGCAGGTCGCAGGCGGCAGGCACCTTCTCGGCCAGCGCCTCGGGGATCGTCACGGCACCGTGCCGGTCGGCATGCACCAGGTCTCCCGAGCGCACCAGCATGCCGGCCACCCGCACCTCCTTGCCGAAGTCGGCGAGATGGACATACGCATGGCTCGGCACGATGGAGCCGGCCAGCGCCTGGAAGCCCGGCGCCCACTGGTCGATGTCGCGGATGGAGCCGTCGGTGACGACGCCCAGGCACCCCAGCCCAAAGTGCACCGCGCTCATCACCTCGCCCCAGAAGGCGCCGAAGCCCACCTCGGCCCCGTCGAGATCCTGCATGACCATAATGCTGGGGGCCGGCTGGCTGGCCACATACTCATAGTAGGCAATGCGCTGCTCGCGGGCCTTGGCCGGGTCGAGCTCGTGCGCGTGCGTCGAGCGGTGGGCCACGGTCTTGGCGTAGCCCACCATCGGCGGCAGGTCGGGAAACGGGCAGACCAGCGGCCTGGTCGTGAAACCGGTGAGATACCGCGACTTGTCCAGCAGCTCGAGCGCGTTGCAGATCGTGGGCGTGTCGTAGGTCTTGAGCTTGGCGAGCAGCGCCGCGTCGATCATCTTCAAATCTCCTGCTTTTTGCTTACCCCGCTGGCGGCCCGCGGCCTCGCCTCGAGCGCACCTTAGAGCAGCCGCGCCGCCAAGTCATGATGCGGCGCGATGCGCGGACAGCGCCGCAGCTCTGTCAGGCGCGCAACAGCAAGGCGACGCCCGCAACCGTGACCGCCACGCCGAGGCCTGCGACCGGGGTGAGGCCGCCGGACCCGAGCAGGATGCGGCCGAAGACCAGGGCGGCCAACGGATAGCAGGCCACCAGCGGCGCAACCACGGCGACCGGCCCGCGCGCCAGGGCGGCGTAGATCGCCAGGAGCGCCGCCCCGTTGAGCCAGCCGACGGGAATGAACCAGGCCCAGCCGCGGGTGCGGAAGGGGAGCATGCCGGCGCCCTCCCGCACGACGCCGGCACCGAGGATCATCGAGGCCGACACGACGTAGCCGATGAGCGTGGCGGCAAACGGGCTGGGCCACGCTTCCAGTCCGAGCTTGACCACCGGTTGCGCGCCGCCGCGGATGAACGCCGCCAGCAGCACCATGCCGATCGCCCAGCCGAAGCCGCCGCCGGGAACCGAGCGTGGCGCGCCAACGATGAGCAGCACGCCCAGGAGGATAACCGCCATGCCCGCCAGCTGTCCGGCGCGTGGCACCTCCCCCAACAGCGCGAGCGCGATAAGAACCGCAAACAGCGGGCTAAGATTCCCCAAGGCACCCGTGATGGCCGGCCCGACCCGGCGGTTGCCCTCGAACGTCAGCACCGTCACCGCCGCCGGAAACAGGCAGCCGGCGAGCGCGAACAGCATGGCGCTGCCCGCCGTGAAGCCGGTCAGATCGAGCAGCACCGGCGAGAGTGCGAGATAGGTCAGCGCCGTGCTGGGCACGCTGATGCACGCACCGCGCAACGGCGTGAGATGGCGCAGGCCGATCTGCGCCAGCACCAGGGACAGGCCGAGGCCAATGGCGGCGCCGAGCGCCAGCATCACGACAGCAGTATCCATCGGACGACTAGAGCGCTTTCCACCTGATGCGAAACGGCAATCTTTCCTTTGCCAGCCGCCAATGCCACCGGCCCCACCGGCGAGGGTGCGACGGGTGCGCGAGTGCCTACTCGGCAACCATGAAAGGGGGCGGTCTCCGGCTCGGCGCCATTGCTGACGCTCCGTCGGAAACGGTCACAGCGGGACGCCTGGATCTCGAGCCATCTTGCTCTCATGCCAGGCGCCGGCCGTCTGCACGTGAACGTCGGATGGCGCCATCCACGTCCGTCGCCGCAGACGACCGCCTATTGTAGGCACCGCGCCGGGTGGGCGGGGATAGGCGGCGTGCCGAGGCCTCCATCGAGCCCATGCCGACGACAGCAAGACCAGGTCGGATCAGGCGGCGGCCAACGGCTGGCTCCCCTATTTGTCGTTGCCACTCCCATTCCCCGGCGCGCCAAGCACCGCCAGCAGCCGCTCCTCGATGGCCTTCCGCCGCCATTCGCTCTCGATCTTCTTGTTGGTGAGGTCCGTCACGTAGAACACGTCCACGGCCTTTTCGCCGAAGGTGGCGACGTGGGCCGAGGCGATGTCGAGGTTGAGGTTCGACAGCGTGCTGGTGAGCTCGTAGAGCAGTCCCGGCCGGTCGAGCCCCGACACCTGCAGCACCGTGAACTCATTGGAGAGCGTGTTGTCGATCAGCACCTCCGGCGTCACCGTGAATGCCCCGATCGGGGTGCCGTGCCGGATGCGCGGCTTGGCGAGCAGGTCGGGCAGCCGGACCTCGCCCTTGAGCACCTTTTCGATGGTATCGGTGATACGGCCCGCGCGCCGGGTCTCGTCCTCGTCCAGGTCGAAGTCGCGCGCCAGCAGGAAGGTGTCGAGGGCGAAGCCGTCGCGTGTCGTCGAGATGTGCGCGCTGGAGATGTTGGCGCTGGCGGCGGCGCACGCCCCGGCAAACGCGGCGAGCAGGCGCGCGTGGTTGGGGGCGATCAGCGACAGCTCGGTGATGGACGTGAAGGCGTCGGTCGTCACGCTGCTGGCGAGCCGCTTGCCCTCCGCCTCGGCGGCGCGCACCATCCTCGCGTGCTCCACCGCCTTGCGCGTCTCGGTGCGCAGCCAGTAGTCGGCGTAGTGCCGCCCGATGAAGCGCTCCACCTCCTCCTTGGGCCAGTCGCCGACGGCGGCACGGAACGCCTCCTGCGCCCGCATCGTGCGCTCGCGCGTGGGCAGCTGCGTGTGGCCGCCCGCCACCAGCGGCTCGGTTTCATAGTAGAGCGCGCGCAGCAGCTGGCCCTTCCAGCCGTTCCAGATGCCGGGGCCGACGGCGGTGATGTCGGCCACGGTGAGCACCAGCAGCAGCTTCAGCCGCTCCGGGCTCTGCACGATGTCGGCGAAGTCGCGCACGGTCTTGGGGTCGGATATGTCGCGTGAGAATGCCACGTGGCTCATCGTCAGGTGCTGCTCGATGAGCCACATGACGGTCTCGGTCTCCGCCGGCGTCAGGCCGAAGCGGGGCCCGAGCGTGCTGGCGATGCGCATGCCAACGATGGAATGGTCCTCGTCGCGGCCCTTGGCGATGTCGTGCAGGAAGCCCGCCACGTAGAGCGCGCGCCGGTGCTGGATGCCGCTGATCAGCCTGGCGACCAGCGGGTGCGCCTCGGCCGACTCGCCGCGCTCGATCGCCGAGAGCATGCCGATGGTGCGGATCAGGTGCTCGTCCACCGTGTAGTGGTGGTACATGTTGAACTGCATCATCGACACCACCCGGCCGAAGTCCGGGACGAAGCGGCCGAGCACGCCCGCCTCGTTCATGCGTCTGAGCGTCGGCTCCGGGTTCTTGCGGGAGGTGAGCATCTCCAGGAAGATGCGGTTGGCCTCCGGGTCGTGGCGCAGTCGGTCGTCGATGAGCCGCAGCGACCGGCGCAGCAGGCGCAGCGCGTTCGGATGGAAGAAAAGGTCGTTGTCCTCGGCCGCGGCGAAGTAGCGGATCAGGTTGACCGGATCGCGCCTGAAGACGTCGTCGCTGCCGACGTTGAGGCGGCCATTGTCGAGCCGGAAGTCACCGGTGGCGCGGGGCTGCCGGAGCCAGCTAAACGGGTTGAGCATGCGGCCGAGCGACGGCTGCGTCTTCACCTGCTCCATCTCGAGCGCCGAGCAAAGGAAAGTGGTGAGATCGCCCACGTCCTTGGCCACCAGGAAGTAATGCTTCATGAAGCGCTCGACGGCCCGCAGGCCGGATCGGTCGACATAGCCCATACGCTCCGACATCGCCCGCTGGACGTCGAAGGAGAGGCGCTCCTCGGGCCGCCCGGTGAGAAAGTGCAGGTGGCACCGCACGCTCCAGAGGAAGCTCTCGCAGCGCCGGAAAGTGGCCTGCTCAGTCGGCGTGAAGGCTTGGGCTTCGCCGCCGCCGTCGCCCAGACCCTGTCCGTAGAGGTCCTTCGCCAGCCAGTGCAACGTGTGCAGGTCGCGCAGGCCGCCCTTGCCGTCCTTGATATTGGGCTCCACCCGGTACCGCGACTCGCCGGCGCGCCGGTGGCGCTGGTCGCGCTCGGCGAGCTTGGCCTCGATGAACCTGGGCGCAGTGCCGGCCACCACCTCGGCGCGGAAGCGGCGCATCATGTCCTCAAACAGCGGCCGGTCGCCCAGCACGAGCCGCGCATCGAGGATGGCGGTGCGGATCGTCATGTCGCTGCGGGCGAGCCTGAGCGTCTGATCGATATTGCGGGTGGCGTGGCCCACCTTGAGGCCCAGGTCCCACAGCAGATAGAGCACGTGCTCCACCACGCTCTCGCCCCACGGGGTCTGCCGGTAAGGCAGCAGGAACAGGAGGTCCACATCGGAGAACGGCGCGAGCAGCCCGCGCCCGTAGCCGCCCGTGGCCACGACCGCCATGTGCTCGGCCGACGAGGGGTTCTCGGCGCTGTAGGCCTGGGTGACGGTATAGTCGTACACGAGGCTGACGAGGGCATCCTGGAAGGCGGAGAGCCCCGCCGCACAGCTCCGCCCGCTGCCGTGGGCGAGAAGGTGCCGCTCCGCCTCCGCCCGCGCCGTCTTGAGCAGCGCCTTGAGGCGGGCGAGCACGTGGGGCCGCGCCTTGTCCACGCCGCCGTGGGCTTCCACGAGCTGTGCCAGCTCGGCGCCTGCCTCGACGGGGTTGAAATAGGGGGGCTTGGTGTGGGTGGGGATGTCCATGGGGCTCGCGAGGGCGGGACGGAGGGCCGTTCTAGCACAGGTGGGGAGACTTCGTTCAAAGGCGCGGGTATGCGGCGGAGCGGCTGGCTCGACTGTCCGAACGGCCCTATGCTCTGACCGCGGTTCGGCAATCCTGGGAGACCGGCTGATGCCTATCCACAGTGGCACCCCTCCAGGCGAGGAGGATCGCAGCGAGGCCTCGGCAGAGGATGCCCGCCAGCTCGAGGAGCTGCGCCGCGCCGTCCAGATCGGTGTCGAGGCATTGGAGCGGGGCCACTACGTGGAGGGCGACGATGCAGATCTCGACGCCTTTCTCGACAGCCTCACCGTGGAGGCTCTCGTAGAATCCCGTGAGCAGGTGTGCCGTGGCGAGCTGGCAACGGATGAGGAGGTTGAGGCGGCCTACGCCCGCTTCCGCAGGTGAGAGACTGCGGCAGTGTGGCGGCGCGTTGCTACCGGGGTCCCGGCCGCCGACGCAACGCCTCACGCACCATCTCCGGCTCGCTGGCAATGACCCACAGGTAGGCCCTGGCGGCCTCGTCTGGCTCCTTGTTGCCCTGCTCCCAATCCCTGAGTGTATCAATGGGGATGCGAAACTGAGCGGCGAACTCCTCTTGGCTCAAGCGAAAGGCCCGGCGGATGACCGTAACCTGGGGCACCCGTCTCGCCCGCTTGAAGTCATCCGGTGTGACCGGCTGGGCGTCCGGATCAGCCAATGCCGCGACGTGGCGCTCAGCGTCGGTCATGGCATCGACGCGGCTCCAGTTGTGCCTGGTCGTCCTAGTCTTGGCTCGTTCAGCGGCCTTCGTCATGGTACTCGTGTTGCTCGTGGGGCTCAGCAAGTCGGGCTGAGATGATGCGTATTCTATCATCTCGATGTGTATAGGCGACAAATAATAGGTGATCTTCTACCACGCCTATGGCGCGAAAGCGCTCCTCTCCATAGTCTTATCGGTCGTCGAGCTCCAAGATAGCAAACGGGTCGTCGAAAACCTCGCATGCCATGTCGAATGTAACGCCATGCCGAGCAAAGCTTGCGTCCGCCTTTGCATCGTCCCATTCGAAGTCATCGGTGCGCATCTTACCCCCGCTCGGCCCGGGGGCGATAGGGTCTTCGCAGCGGCCCCCCTTACTCGCCCTGCTTTCTACAGAGAGCCTTCAATCTGTACAAAGTATCTAAGGCATCCTTAGGCGTAAGCTCGTCCGGATTCATGTCTGCCAGCGCCTCCTCAACGGGTGAGGGGCCCGCCTGCGGTTGCGCCTCACCCTGGCCCGCTCCCCGCGCGCTGGCAGCAGGCATCGCAGCCGCAAACAGCGGCAGCTCCTCCAGCAGCGCGGCGCCATCGGGCGCCTTGCGGTCGCCCTTCTCCAGCAGCTTGAGCACCTCCGCGGCCCGCTTCGTCACCGCCGCCGGCAGGCCGGCGAGCCTGGCGACCTGGATGCCGTAGCTGCGGTCTGCGGCGCCGGGCTTGATCTGGTGCATGAACCGGATCGAGTCCTTCCACTCGCGCACCTCCATGGTGACGCTGGCCACCTGCGGCAGGCGGCCGGCCAGCGCGGTCAGCTCGTGGTAGTGGGTCGCGAACAGCGCGCGGCACTTGCAGACCTCGTTGAGGTACTCCACCACGGCCCAGGCGATGGAGAGGCCGTCGAAGGTGGCGGTGCCGCGGCCGATCTCGTCGAGGATGACGAGGGAGCGGGCGGTGGCCTGGTTCAATATGCCCGCCGTCTCCACCATCTCCACCATGAAGGTGGAGCGTCCGCGGGCGAGATCGTCGGCAGCGCCGACGCGGGAGAACAGCCGGTCGACGATGCCGATGCGGGCGGAGCGGGCCGGCACGAACGCGCCCATCTGGGCGAGCACCACGATCAGCGCGTTCTGGCGCAGGAAGGTGGACTTGCCGGCCATGTTGGGACCGGTGACGAGCCACAGCCGCGCTGGTGTCAGACCCTCTGGGTCTGACACCATGGACCGCCCGTCGTCGTGCCGCCCATCGCCCAGCATGCAGTCGTTCTCGATGAACTGCCCGCCCTCCTCCGCTCCCCTGAGCGCCTGCTCCACCACGGGGTGCCGGCCTCCCACGATCTCGAAGGCGGTGCTGTCGTCGAGCACGGGCCGCGTATAGCCCTCGCGCGCCGCCACCTCGGCAAGCCCCGCCTCGCAGTCGAGCTCGGCCAGCGCGCCCGCCACCTCGCCCAGCGCGCGCCCCTGGGCTGCCACGGCGGAGGCCAACTCGGCGAAGATGTCCTGCTGCAGGGCCAGCGCCCCGTCGGCGGCGGAGACGATGCGGCTCTCGGTCTGCATCAGCTCCTCGGTGGCGAACCGCATGGCGCCGGCCATGGTCTGGCGATGGCGGAAGATATCGCTCAGCGGCGGCGTCTGCAGCGGCTTGGCGGCGCCGGCGGGCGCCTCGACGTAGTAGCCCAGGATGTTGTTGTGGCGCACCTTCAGCGCCTTGAGGCCGGTCTCCTGCACGTACCTCGCTTCCAGCGCCGCCATCACCTTGCGGCTGTCGTCGCACAGGCTGCGGGTGGCATCGAGATCGGCCGAGTAGCCCTCGCGCACGAAGCCGCCGTCGCGTTTCAGGTGCGGCGGGTCGTCGACAAGCGCCCGCGTCAGCATCGGCAGCAGCGACGCATCGCACGCCGCCAGGCGGTCAGCAATCGATGCGAGCGTGCCGGGTAAGCCACCTCCCTCGCCGCGCACACGACGGGATTCCCCTCCCCCTTGCGGGGAGGGGCTAGGGGTGGGGGGACTCCCGACATCGGATGTTCTGGCATGCCCCCCCCCC
>JBAPMW010000266.1:0-10301 GCA_049278815.1 Hyphomicrobiaceae bacterium | reverse complement strand
GGTCATGATCGATCGCCTCCCGGACCTCATCATGGCCATCGCCAATGGAGAGGGAGCCGCCCTATGACCGGCTCGCCCGCAAGGGCAGCCGGCATCTGACCAAGCCGTATCGCCTCAAGGCCTCGGGCCCGCCCAACCTTCCGTTTGAGGTGAATCGGCAGTCACGGTCGATGACGCGCGCGAGCGAGGAAAGCCGCTGGCGGTCCATCTCGGACGACCGCGCCGGACATCAGAATGCCTTTGCGCCAGCCCGCGGGTCCGAGCACGGGACAAGCGAGTTGAACCGCCCCTCTACCGCCCAGCACAGCTGCTGCTTTCTCTGAGGCTTGTCGCGCTTCGGCGCAGGAGCGACAGCCTTCTTGGGAGCGGCGATGGCCCTCGGCGGCGCTCGGTAAGGCGGCGGCGCCTTGGCGACGCAAGCGCCGTTCCGCTCCACCGCGTTGGGACCGCACTCCAGAGGACAGATGCGGCCGGGCTGCCCCTTCACCGCCTCCAGGGCCGCGGCCGTCGGGGCATCGGTCTTGAGCGCCAGCTTGGCATGGCGCGCGAACCGTTCGAGCGCCCCCTCGCCTTTGCCGCCCCACTGGCCGTCGATGGCGCCGGGGTCGCAGCCGACGCGCTTGAGCTCGGTCTGAAGGAGACGGGCGAGATTCGGGGCCAAATCCGGCGATACCGCGGACACCGGCGGCACCTCATGCGCACCCGCAGCAAGCTTGGGCGCCGCCGCGGCCTTCAAGGCCTCGATGCGCTCCGCCGCCAGCCGATCGTAGAGCACGTTGGCGGCGCCGTATTGCTGGCGAAAGGCCTCGATCACCGCTATGCTGGAGCTGTCCTTGGTCACGGCCCACGCCCGCTCGGCCTCGCTCAATTGTGGCACGACCGGAGCCGGCTCCGCCTTCGCGGAGGGGCTGTCCGGTGCCTGCGTCCTCGGCAGGAGATAGAACTCCTTGCCGCCGAGCGTGCCGTAGAGGTGGGGCAGCTGCTGGCGCCCCGTCACCGCCGCTACGTCCTCGCCGATGCGGCCGAAGAGGATGCGCACCTCCGTGCCGGGCGTCGCGATGTGCTTCAGCAGGGCCTGGGTGAACGGGCTGTGCGGGCGCCCGACGCCGTCGTCCGCGGTTGTGCCGTCCTTCGCGGCGTAGATAACGAGCGTGCTGTCCTCGGGCTCGATGCGGGCGAGACCCCGCCCGAGCGAGCGCCTGCTGCCCCGCAACGCGAAGGGGTTGTTGCGGCAGGCGTCGAGGATGACCAGCTTGAGCTCGCGCACGCCCTCCAGCTGCGCAAGAACCGTTTCAAGGGGGATGGCCTCCAGATCGAGGGCGCCGGCGCGGGCGAGCGTGGCATCGACCGGTATCAGGAAATTCTTGCCGCCGACCTCCATGCCATGGCCGGCAAAGTAGACAACGGCGGTGTCGGCGCCTGCGGCCTCGCGCGCCAGCTCGTTGAGCGCGGCGCGGAAGCCATTGAAGCCGAGGTTCTTTCGGAGGATCACCTTGTCGAAGCCCAGTCGCTTCTCGAAGGCCTCGGCCACGGCACTGGCGTCGCCGACGGGGTTCCGCAGAGGGCCGATCTTGTAGTCGGCATTGCCGATCACCAGCGCAACACGCCGCGCCTCGGCAGGGCTGGCGAAGGGGATCGCCAGTGCCAAGCAAGCCGCTCCGAGAAGATGCAGATACGCCTTCATTGAGCGACTCCCTCGTGAGGCTCAATGCAGGAACCTAGCAAACGCCAAGCGAAGCGTAAACTACGCCGGACCGGAGACGGGGCGACAAGCGTTCTGGCGGCCATGACAAAGCGCGCATCCGACGCTTCCAATCGATGTCGAGTCCGCAGGTCTTGGCCTCGGCACCTGTGGATGCCATCGAGGCGAGGCAAGGGCTCGGGTAATCCGCTGTGGCTCAGCTCGTCGCGGGCTCGGCGGCGTGCGCGGACTCGAGCAAGCGGGCGTTGGCTCTGGCGTTGCCGGAACGCCGGCCGAGCGCGGCAACCACGGGCGCACCCAGCAGCGCCGCGGCGAGCTGGGGATCGTGCATCACGCTCGCCTCCTGCAGCGCCTTCACGCGAAGAGATACCGCCGTCAGTGCCGTTACGAACGCTGCCGTCTCCGGCGTCGGCATGCAGTTGGTCAGCCTGAAATCGATGATCTCGATGCCCCACTCGTCGGCGCGCCTGGCAACCGATTCCATTAGCGCGCGAGAGACGGCGTCGATCTCCTTGATGGCATCGTACTTGGGCAGGTGCTGCAGCACGGTGCGCAGCTCGGCCATGCACAGGTTGCGCACGCCGCCGTCGAGATCGTCGATCTCGAACAGCGCCTTGTAGATATCCTTGACGCGGAAGAACACGACCGCGCTCACCACCCAGATGGTGTTGTCCTTGAGGATCACCTCCTGCTCGTTGAGCTCGATGGTCTGCTGGCGCACATGCCGGCGCACGAGATTTTCGACCTGGGGGACGAGGAACACGAAGCCCGGCTCGATGATGCGCGGCTTGCCTCCCTTGCGCACCACCTGCCCGAAGCGCAGCACCAGCCCGCGCTCGCCCTCCTTGACGAAGCGCAGCGAGATGATGAGCGCCAGCGCCAGCACCAGCACGACCGTCAGGAGCTGCCCCCACCACGGCATCCCCACGAAAAGCTCAACGAGATACTTGATAAGACCGCCCATCTGTTGCTCCCCAGCAAGGGCAGGGCACGCCTCCAGCTCGGCGGCTGACGCGCCTCACCCTACAAGACAGCGCAAGGATATGGCGAAGGCCGGCGACCGCAAGTCCACCGTTCGATTGACGGTAGCCTACATCCTTGGTCATAGGGCGATGCTGCGGCGATGGCAGAAAACAGGATGGGCTCGCCCCCGAGTGAGGCGAGCCCGTACACGGGTCAAAGTGCAGATGTCGCCCTACGCCTTCGTGCGCCAGCTCGATGGCTGATAGGTCTCGCGCGCCTGCTGGGCGTAGGGCGTCGGGCCGACGACCACGCGGATCTCCGTCTGCTTGTGGCGCTCCACGGTGCTCTTCCTGGTGCCGCCGTTCTCCTCGCCCCACACCAGGGTCAGCTCGGTGCCGACCTTGGCGAACGGCTCCTCGACGAAGCCGAGCGAGAGCATGGCGCGCTCGTTCCAGCTGTAGCCCGAGAACATCGAGGCGCCGACCACCTTGCCGCCGCTCCTGATCGCGTCGAAGGAGCTGGAAGCATAGTTCGACAACGGCAGGTCGATGACCTTGTAGTTCTCGCCCTTGGGCGCGAACATCGAGGCCAGCACCCTGACAACGTCGTCGCTGTTCCAGGCGAAGGTCACCTTCCTGCGGTTGACCTTGCCTTCCATGGCCTGGAGCGCCTCCTTGCCGATGAAGTCGTGGTCGTACTTGGTGAAGGTGTTGTAGCCGAGCTCCCACGGCGAGGTGTAGTAGTCCTCTATTCTGTCGGAGACGAAGCTGCCGCCCAGGCCCGCGTTGGCCTCGTAGCCCGTGCCCGGCAGCCACTCGCGGTAGGCCTTGAGCTTGTCGCCCGTGTAGATCGCCGGCACCGGCGAGGGGATCCAGCCCGACTCCAGCGTGTTGGTGGCGTAGGCGCGCGCGCCGACCTGGACGATACCGTGCTCCTTGCCAGCCTCCAGGATCGCCGCCCTGATCTCGTCGCCCTCGGCGTAGGGACCCCACACTTCAAGGCCCGGCGCGCCGGCCATGCCGTGGCGCAACGCGCGCACCTTGCGGCCGGCGATGGTGATGTAGCCCATGCGGAAGAACTTGACGTCGGGAGAGACGCCGCCGTTGAGCTTGCGGATCACCGCTTCCGCGTTGGGGCCTTGAATCTGGTAGCGGTACTCCTGGCGAACCACCGGCTTGCCCATCGGGCGCGACGGGGAGCGGTCGTCGTAGAGGGTCTCGACGTTGTAGCCGCCCGTCTTGGCGTGGAACTCGATCCAGTTGGCGGCCGGGTTGCGGCCCACGTACACAAGCTCGTTCGGGGCCAGATAGAACAGGATGCCATCGCCGATCACATGGCCGTAGGGCGTCACCGGCGCGAACTGCTTGGCCTGATCGACGGCGAAGGTCTTGAATGAGTTGGTCGCCAGGTTGGAGAGCAGCTTGATCGCATCCGGCCCGCGCACGTACAGGTTCACCATGTGGTGCGACTGGTCGAACAGCACGCAGGTGTTGGCCCAGGCGGCCTGCTCGTCGCGCCAGTTGGTGAACTCGGGCGCCACCACCGGGTAGACGTAGGCGCCGATCTGGGAATTGCGCATCATCGCCACCGGATTGGCGGCCGCCTTCAGCGCTTCCTCCAGGTTCTTGTAGGCCATTTGGCTTTCCTCCTCCTGCTTCGCGGGTCTTTGGTTGGGGGCGAGCTTCAAGAATATGATACTTCAGCCGGTTGAAGCAATCATCCGATGACGCGCCGCTCCTTGATCTCCATCAACCCGCGGTTGAGCTCCGCCCCGAGCAGGATGATGATGGCCGAGAGCTGAAAGAACACCAGCGCGCTCATGACCGAGGTGAGGCCGGCGTAGAAGCGCGAGTAGTTGCTGAACGTGAGCCACGAGCCGAACAGCCGCGCGGCCAGCAGCCACAGCACGACGCTCAACAGCACGCCGGGCCAGACGTCGGCCAGGCGCCGGCGTCCCGCCGCCAGCCAGAGATGGTAGGCGAGGAGCTGGAGGCCGATGGCGGCGATGACGATGGCGAAGCGCACGATCAGGGGCAGCCAGCCGGTGTCGGCCAGCCAGAGCAGCCAGCTGGGCTTGATGCGCGCGGCCAGCTCCGGCCCTACCACCACGCCCCAGGCCAGCACCAGCATGCCGATTGCGCTCACGACCACGAACGCCGTGCTCTCCAGGAGGCACATGGCGTAGGAGCGCATCTCCTTCTGGCGGTAGGCGACGTTGAGCGCGGCCCTGAGGCTCTCGATGGCGCTGGTGGCGAAGAACAGCGCGATGAAGGCGCCGAACGTGAGGAGGTCGTATCGGGTTCTTCCCATGACCGCCATGACCTCCGGGGCCAGGGCCTCTGCCACCGGCTTCGGCACGATCTCGAACAGCCGCTCGATGCCCTCCTTGGCGCGCGCCTCGCCGCCGAACACGCCGGCCAGCGCGCCGAGGAAGATGCAGAACGGGAACAGCGACAGCACGAACGAGAAGGCCACGGCACCGGCCATGGCGAAGCCGCTGTCGGCGTAGACCGCCCGCACCGCCGCGATGACGGTCTTGATTTGTCGGAAGATCATGTCTGCTCCGGGCGCCCACGTCGTCGCCGAGAGCCCGCGCTGGTTGCGGGGTCTCGCGGGGCTCGCCAAACCATAGACGAGCCCGCCAAGCCTCGTCGAGGCCGCGGGCGGAAGCGTGACGGCCGGGCGCGGCCTTGCGCCTCACGCGAACGCGGGCCGGCTGTCGAGGGCGCGGCCCGACGCTCGCCAGAAGGGGGATTTGCGCATAGGACCGGTGCGGGCACGCAAAGCGAAGGCCATCCAGATGACCGATCACAGACCGCCGAATGCCATTGCCGCGCTTGAGCAGGCCCGCGCCCAGCTGGAGATTGCGCTGGGTCCGAACGCCCACTGGCGCGCCCTGGGCCAGGCCACCCTTCCGGCAAACCGTGCCGCGCACGAGCGGGCGCTCGCTGACAACCCGGTGTACCACGCCTGGAAGCTGGTGGGCCAAGCCCTCGCAGAGCTGCAGGCCTGGGGCGCGATGGGGAGGGCCATGCGGACTGACATGCGGGCTGACATGGGCCACGGGGGCGCAGCCCCTGCCCTCGTTCCACCGCAAGCCCCGCGGCCCAGGGTCGAGCTGCGCCAGGTGCTGGAGCGCATCCGCGTCGGCTTCGACAGCGCCGAGCCGGCGGCGGGCGCCGCGGCTGCTGCGGACCATGATCCAGGCGCGCCGCCGGCGGCGCCGGCGATGGCTCCGGCCGACATCGAGATCGAGGAGGCGGCCGTGTCGTTCGTCGTCCGCGAGCCGGCTCAGCCCGCCCCTCAGGCCGCGTCGGCGGCCGAGCCGGCCGTCGAACCCCCGGGGACCCAAGACGGAGCGCGGGCGGGAGCCGGTGCGTCCGCCACAGCAACCGACAGCAGCGACGACGAGGACGGCACCGAGACCGAGGTGAGGATCGTGCCGCGGCGCAGCTGATACGAAAACCAACCAGTTGGAGACAGTGAGCTCGCCAATGCGCGACAGACAAGCGCCAACTGGGTTCCCCTCCCCCTTGTGGGGAGGGGTTAGGGGTGGGGGGACTCCCGACCTCGAATGTTCTGCCATCCCCCCACCCTGTCCCTCTCCCACAAGGGGGGAGGGGACACTGCGGCGCGCTCCGTTTCGTCTATCGAGGGTCGGCGCAGCCGGTGAGCCGCTGATACGGCATTGCCGGCCCCGCCGGCGGCGCTATGCTGCGATGCGATAGCGCGGCAGCGCTGTCGCTTTGCCGGCCATCCAAGCCTCGCGAGGAGCTGAGCTCGCCCGATGTCCCCCACGTCCCAAGCCCACGCGGACCCAGAAGGCGGCGTGCCGGCCCGCTACGCCCAGGCCGTCGCGGATGCGGAGCGCCTGCTGCACCACGCCCGCGCGGCGGTGCGGGCACGCGTCGACAGGGCGGGCGGGCTCGATGCCGAGCAGGCGGCGGGGCATGGGTTGGCGTGGCTTGCCACCTACGTGGAGGCGCTGCGGCAGATGCTGAGGTGGGCGGAGCGGCTGATGGCCGCCGGCCGCTTCGGCCGCGCGGAGGGGCGGCTCTTGAGCTGCGCCTTCGGCGAGTACCTGGCTCAGATCGCCGGCGGCATCCCCATGAGCCAGGGCGAGACGGTGCGCGCAATCGCGCTGGGCGTGCCGCGCGCCGAGGTGCGCCGCTTCGAGGATGCCGTGGCGGACCTGGTGGCGGACGGCTGCGCAGAGGCCAGCAAGGCGGCCCTGGCCGAGGACATCGCCACACAGCCGGAGGCCACCACCTTCGGCGACACCGGCCTCGACGAGACGCTCGATGCCATGCGCCACGAGATGCGCCGCTTCGCGCTCGCCGAGGTG
This sequence comes from Hyphomicrobiaceae bacterium, assembly GCA_049278815.1. Lineage (GTDB taxonomy): Bacteria > Pseudomonadota > Alphaproteobacteria > Rhizobiales > Hyphomicrobiaceae > AWTP1-13. The sequence goes on along the minus strand of JBAPMW010000266.1, from coordinate 3,291 downwards.
GTGCCCAACGCGCACGAGTGGCACCTCTCCAACAGCTATATTCCGTCCGAGATCCTGGCCAAGCTGGGGGAGCTCGGCGTGTTCTCCCTCACCATCCCCGAGGCCTACGGCGGGCTCGGCCTCGGCAAGGAGGCCATGTGCGTGGTCTCCGAGGAGCTGTCGCGCGGATACATCGGCGTCGGCTCGCTCGGCACCCGCTCGGAGATCGCCGCCGAGCTGATACTGGGCGCCGGCACCGACGAGCAGAAGCAGAGGTACCTGCCCAGGATCGCTTCGGCGGAGATCCTCCCCACGGCCGTCTTCACCGAGCCCAATACCGGCTCCGACCTCGCCTCGCTCAGAACGCGGGCCGTACGCGAGGGCGATGCCTACAAGATCACGGGGCAGAAGACCTGGATCACGCATCCGGTGCGGGCCGATCTCATGACGCTGCTGGTTCGCACCAATGCGGCCGAGCCAGGCTACAAGGGCCTCTCCATGCTGTTGGCCGAGAAGCCGCGCGGCAGCGACGCGGAGCCGTTCCCCGTCACGGGCATGTCGGGCAGCGAGATCGAGGTGCTGGGCTACCGCGGCATGAAGGAGTACGACATCTCCTTCGACGGCTTCGTGGTGCCGGTCTCCCAGCTCTTGGGGGGCGTGGAGGGCCAGGGCTTCAAGCAGCTCATGACCACGTTCGAGGCCGCGCGCATCCAGACGGCCGCGCGCGCGGTCGGCGTCGCCCAGTCGGCCATGGATCTGGCCTTGAAGTACGCCTTGGAGCGCACCCAGTTCGGCAAGCCGATCTACGCCTTCCCGCGCGTCGCCAACAAGATCGTGATGATGGCCGTGGAGACCATGATCGCGCGCCAGCTCACCTACTTCGCCGCCCGCGAGAAGGACGAGGGCCGCCGCTGCGACCTGGAGGCCGGCATGGCCAAGCTGCTCGCCGCCCGCATCGCCTGGGCCAACGCCGACAACGCGTTGCAGGTCCACGGCGGCAACGGCTTCGCGCTGGAGTATCCGGTGAGCCGCGTGCTGTGCGACGCGCGCATCCTCAACATCTTCGAGGGCGCGGCGGAGATCCAGGCCCAGGTGATCGCGCGGCGGCTGCTGGAGGGGGCGAATTGAGGGTGTCAGACCCTCTGGGTCTGACTCCTTCTGCTGGAGGGGGCGAATTGAGGGGCGGCTTGATCTGCGGCGGTGCGGACGTAGGCGCTTCACTCCACGTCATGTATTTTCCCGCAATGAGTAACACCAGAGTGATCGCCTTGCTGGCTGACAGCGCTGCCTATATGAGCCACGGGGGCGAGATCCAGCTGGCCGGTGGTCGGCCCTAGGAACCCAGGCAACCCACATGACCGGCGAGGCCGGCAGCACCAACGACGCGCGCGCCGTCGCCGACTGCGAGCGCCGCTATGACGTCGTGATCGCGGGCGGCGGCAACGCCGCGCTGTGTGCGGCCATCGCCGCGCGTCGGGCAGGGGCCTCGGTGCTGGTGCTGGAGGCCGCCGACAGGTTCTATCGCGGCGGCAATACGCGCCACACCCGCAACATGCGCTGCGCCCACGATGCCGCCACCGACACCCTCACCGGTCCCTACACCGAGGACGAGTTCTGGGACGACCTCGCCCGCGTCACCGGCGGCAACACCGACGAGGAGCTGGCCCGGCACATGATCCGCGAGTCCAAGGAGGTGCTGACGTGGATCGGCGAGCAGGGTGTGCGCTTCCAGCCCTCGCTCGGCGGCACGCTGAGCCTGGGACGCACCAACTCGTTCTTCCTCGGCGGCGGCCGGGCCATGCTGAACGCGCTCTATCGCACGGCCGAGAGGCTCGGCGTCGACATCCGCTACGAGGCCGAGGTGGTGGGCCTCGATATCCGGGACGGGATGTTCCTCTCCGCCGTCTTCAAGAACGGCAGCGGCCTGGCACGCGTGCACGCCAAAGCGCTGGTGGCGGCGAGCGGAGGCTTCGAATCCAACCTCGACTGGCTCAGGCAGGGCTGGGGCGAGATCGCCGACAACTTCCTCATCCGCGGCACGGCCAACAACCGCGGCACGGTGCTCAGGATGCTGCTCGATGCCGGCGTGCAGCCGGTGGGCGACCCCACGCAGTGCCATGCGGTGGCCATCGACGCCCGCGCGCCCAAGTTCGACGGCGGCATCGTCACGCGCCTCGACTGCGTGGTGTTCGGCATCGTGGTGAACAAGCAGGCCAAGCGCTTCTACGACGAGGGCGAGGACATCTGGCCCAAGCGCTACGCCATCTGGGGCCGGCTGGTGGCCATGCAGCCGGACCAGATCGCCTACATCGTCTTCGATGCGTCGGTGCTGAACAGCTTCATGCCCTCGCTCTATCCGCCCATTGCCGCCGGCAGCATCGGCGAGCTGGCCGGGAAGCTGGGCCTCGACCCGGCAGCTCTGGAGGAGACTGTCAGCGCCTTCAACGCCGCGGTCCGGCCGGGCACCTTCGACCACACGAGCCTCGACGACTGCCGCACTGAGGTGATCGACCCGCCGAAGACGCATTGGGCAAGGCGGATCGAAAACGCCCCGTTCTATGCCTACCCGGTGCGGCCGGGCATCACCTTCACCTACCTCGGCACGCGGGTGAACCGGGATGCGCGCATCGTGATGGCGGACGGCCGCCCCTCGGCCAACATGCTCGCCGCCGGGGAGATCATGGCCGGCAACGTGCTGGGCGAGGGCTATGCCGCCGGCATCGGCATGACCATCGGCAGCGTGTTCGGCCGCATCGCCGGCAGGGAGGCCGCGCGCCATGCCCGCAACTAAGCCAGCCGACGGCGCAGTCGCGCCCCAAGGGGCTCTGATAGGCGACTGTATGTCGTGCCGAAGGCGCGCCTCCGGCGCGACGGAAGAGGGGACGTTGTTGGCACGTTGGGCAACCTACCGCGAGACGTAGCAAGCGTTGGACAGCCAAACGCACTTTGCTTTAGCGGCAGCGCGATGCGAAAGTATGGCGGCGGCCAGGGTCAGACCTGCGGGTCCTGCGGGTCTGACACCATCTCGGGCACCTATTCCGCCGTCGCATCGTAGCGCTGGATGACGATGGGGCTCTCGATCAGGCGCACATCGATGGGCTTCCTGGGCACGAGCTTCGGGTTGTGCGGCGGCGCGCCTGCCCCCATCGGAGCGTTGCGCCAGCTGTGCCGGTCCGGCACCTTGTCGACGCCGAGCGGATAGATCGTGAGCCTGTCGGGCTCGAATTTGAGGCGCAGGAAGCTCTTGTAGCCCTGGATGCGCAAGGCCGCGAAGGCGTCCTCGGCGTGCATGCGGGCGATCATTCCTGTCAG
>JBAPMW010000265.1:0-2084 GCA_049278815.1 Hyphomicrobiaceae bacterium | reverse complement strand
ACCCCGCCTCGCGGCGATGCAGTTGCCTTCGGCTACATGTGTCGTGACCTCACATGGGCTGGACTCTCACCCTCCTGACAAAGCAACATCACGGTCGCACGGTTACGCGCTTCGCGCTAACCCAACCTACTTTGAGAACCCCTGAAACGTCATGTCCGGCGATGACGTGTTGTGCCGCGACGGAGAGGCCCGGCCCAGCCACACTTGCGTGGCCTCGGCGCGCTTGAAGGCCATGATGGGCGCCTCGCGCCAACCCTTGGCCGGGCCCTCGAGCACGGCGATGCGCGCCACGTCGTTGTTGACCTCGGTCACGTACATGGAGCGCACCGCGGCGAACGGCCCGCCGGCGATGGGCGCGTCGAAGGCCACGTCCAGCACATGCCGGGTCTCGTCGACCTTGGCCATGGCGACAGTCGCAGTGCCGCCGCGCTCAAAGCTCAGCGTGAAGGTGCGCGATTTGGGGTCGAAGGCCACCTCCCTGATCCGGACAAGCGGCCGCTCGTCCACCTCGACCGGCCCGAGCAGGAACGACGAGCCGAATGCGGTGGGGGCAAGCGCCGAGGGGGCGCGCGGGCGCAGGCGCCAGTAGCCGTCCTGCGGATAGAGCACCAGCACCTCCTCGCCGCCCATGGGGCGCCTGAGCCACACCTGCACCAGATGCACGCCCTTCTCGACGCGATCGCCGATGCGCACCGTAGCCGTGGCCGGGCGCCAGAACGAGGGGTAGACTTGGCCGACCACCCAGAGATCGTATTCCTCGTAGAGCGTGATGCGCTTGGGGGGCTCCGTCGCTGTCGGATCGGGCCTTGGATCGCCGGGCGCCGTGCAGCCGGTCCAGTCCGCCTCGAAGCTGTCGCGCTGCATCGTGCCGATGTAGGCCGGGTGCACCGCCTCGACGGTGAAGCGGCGCACCTCCTTGGAGGTCAGGTTGACGGTGACGTTGTCCTTCTCCGCGCACAGCACCGGCTCGCTGGCGCCCGTCACCTCTACGGCAATGGCGTTCGCCTTGCCGGACTGGGCGAGGAGGTGGGGCGTGCCGCAGAGCGCCGCCGTGGCGAACAGCATCCCCGCAACCAGCAACGTCCGTATCGAAGGGCGCATCGGCTCGTATCTCCCTGCCCTGCCGGCAAACGGCGGGAACATGGCAGGTGCGGGGGGACGTCACAATGGGCACGTTGGGCATCGCCGAGGAGGTGTCAGACCCTCTGGGTCTGACACCCTTTCACCGTTGGGCGCCCCGAGGCAGCACGATGCGGATTGTGCTCGGCCGCTCGGGCGTGCCCGCCCACTCGGCCTTGCCGCCGTGCTGGCGGGCGATCTGGCGCACCAGGGTGAGGCCGAGGCCGGCGCCGGAGCCGTGGTCGCGGCCGGGGATGCGGTAGAACGGGGTGAACACGCGCTCGCGGTCGGCGGGCGCGACGCCGGGGCCGCGGTCGCTGACCGTCACGCTGGCGTGCGCGCCCCCATTGCCAGTCTCGGGGCGCACCCCGATGTCCACCGGCGGGGCGCCGTGGCGCTCGGCGTTCTCGATCAGGTTGCGCATCATGCGCCGAAGCAGGGTGCGATCGCCGCACACAGTCACGGGCTCGCCGGCGACGGTGCAGTGCTCGTAGCGGGCGGCCTCCTCGGCCGCGAGCGCCAGCAGGTCGATCTCCTCGCGGCGGTCGAGGCCCTTCACGGCGTCGAGGCGGCTCGACAGCAGGATGCCGTCGATCAGCGCGTCCAGCTCGGCAATGTCGCGCTCCAGGTCGGCCTTGCGTCTCGCGTCGGCCGCCTCCTTCAGGAGCTCCACGCCCATGCGGATGCGCGACAGCGGCGTCCTGAGCTCGTGCGAGGCGTTGGCGAGCAGCAGCTTGTGCGAGCCGACCAGGTCCTCGATGCGGGCGGCGGCGCGGTTGAAGCTGGCCGCCAGCTTGGCCACCTCGTCCTTGCCCTCCACGTTCACGCGTGCAGAGAGGTCGCCGGCGCCCAGCTGCTCGACGCCGGCCTGCAGGCGCTCCAGCCGGCGCGTCAGGTGGCGGACCAGCGGGTAGGCACACACTGCCACGGCCAGGGCGATGGCGCCGAGGAAGGCGATGAGGCCC
>JBAPMW010000264.1:0-1527 GCA_049278815.1 Hyphomicrobiaceae bacterium | reverse complement strand
GGGTCGGACCCTGCGGGCTACGGCATTCACACAAGTTGACTCGTTGCTGTCGCTTGAATTCGCAAATCGCGCGATGCCTGTGATGCTGTTATGGCACTTTTAATTTGACAGTTCAGATGATGCTGCTAAGGTGCTCGTATCGCCAGCAACTGGGAGGGGAATGGACATCAGCGAGCCTGGGCACAGCCAGAACGGCTGCGGATCGGCTGTGGATCATTGCGGCATGACCCGCGCCTGCTCCGCGCGACAGCGCCTTGGACCGCAAGTCCGCGAGGCCGGTGGCGCGTGCGGTGAGGACGCGCTCCTTGAGGTTATGCCAACGGTCAACAGCTCGGGACCGGGCCGGCTGCCGTCGCTGGCGCAGACGATGCGGACGCCGGGCGGGCTGACGGCGCAGGTGAGAGCACCGAGCACGGGCGAGGTCTCGGACACGCAGCTGCGACAGATTGCCCGTCGCCCCGGCATGACGCCGGAACAGTTGCAGACGGCGGTTGCGGGCTTGCGAACGCAGGCCGGTGCTATGTCCCGGCTGGTGCACGAAAATCTGGCCGAAGGCGTCACCCTCACCCAGGCGCAGCATGATGCGCTCGTGAGCTTCGGCCTTGCCCGCCCCCAGATAAGGTCCTTCAGGTCGCGCTGAGCGCGCCGCCACCGTCGGCGGGCGGGCGGAGCTGTGTGGCGATTTTGCGGGAGGCCCTCCGGGCAGGTCGCCGGAGACACGAGCGACAATCGTCATCTGGCCCTGGCCGAGCTGGCCGGCCCCCCCCGGTGCACCGCCACGGTTCCTCGGCCGGATCGCCCGCCGCAGCTCACGGCGTTGCCTGACCGGCAATGGCTCAGCAGGCCACTCTGCTCCCGCAGCGGCCTCCACAAGAGGACATGTTCGTCAGAGCTGCACGGGCGCCGCCGCCAGCTCGGCTGTCAGAGCCGCACCGGCGCCCGCCGCCTGGCCGACCGTGGGGGCATCCGCAGAGGCGCAGCGCCTGGACGGAGGCGTTTCAAGCCCAGCCCTCCTCATCGCTGGCTGGCAGCATCCCCCGATGCGGCGCACCTGCGCTGCCCGCGGGAAGGGTGCCACGCCATCCATGGCGTCTCGGTTAGCGTTGAATGCCGCTTGCCGAGAGTCTTGCAGAGCCCTCCCCGTCCTGCCAATGCAGGATCGTTTCCACAATCTTCCAATACGACATACATCACAATAACCAACTATGCGGTAATGTCCAACACAAAATGCGTCATCAGCAATTTTGTTGACGACGATCAATCCGGGCAAAACCTGCGCCACGCGGTCAGAAGCGCAACAGCGGCGCTGCTTCCGCACGGAGAAGATGTGTGAATGCCGTAGCCCTGCGGGTCTGACCCCAGGGCAGAACCTTGTGGATCGGTGCCCTTATAGATCGGCGCCCCGGTGCAATCCAAGCGGCTCTGTTCCGCCACATTGTAGTTCTACGTTTGTTCCACTGCGTCGCTGCAGTGGGAGGAACCGATGGAAGCCGTGGCATTCCAGGCTCTTATCGATCAGATCAGCGG
>JBAPMW010000263.1:0-4580 GCA_049278815.1 Hyphomicrobiaceae bacterium | reverse complement strand
CGAGCGACTTCACCGCCTCCGCCGCCTGCTTGATGATCTGGACCGCGGCGTAGCTGTAGAGGGTGTAGGACTCGGGCTCGAAGTTCTTGGCGCGGAACTTCTCGACCACCGCCTTGGCCACGGCGCGCTTGCGCGGATCGGGGCCGTAGGTCATCAGCGTGCCCTCGGCGCCGGGGCCAGCGATGACCGCAAACTCGTCGGAGGTGATGCCGTCGCCGCCCATCAGCGGGGCCTTCAGCCCGCCGTCGCCCATCTGACGCAGGATCAGACCGCCGGTATCGTGCAAGCCGCCCCAGTAGACGAGATCGGGCTTGGCCACCTTGAGCTTGCTGACCAGCGCGGAGAAGTCCTTGTCGTCCTTGTTGATGCCCTCGAAGAAGACCTCCTTGATGCCCTTGGCGCCCATGGCCTTGCGCGTCTCGTCGGCGAGGCCCTGCCCGTAGGTGGTCTTGTCATGGATGATGGCGACGCGCTTGCCCTTGAAGTGCTTGGCGATGTAGTCGCCCGCCACCGCGCCCTGCTGGTCGTCGCGACCGCAGGTGCGGAACACGTTCCACAGCTTGCGCTCGGTGATCCTCGGATTGGTGGCTGACGGCGAGATCATCAGGATGCCGTTCTCGTGGTAAATTTCCGAGGCGGGCATGGTGACGCCGGAGTTGAAGTGTCCGACGACGAACTTGACGCCGTCGCCAACGAACTTGTTGGCAACCGACACGCCCTCCTTCGGGTCGGCGCGGTCGTCCCCGACGGTGACCACGATCTTCTGCCCAAGGATGCCGCCGGCGGCATTGATGTCCGCGGCAGCCTGCTCGGCGCCTTGCTTGAGCTGAGCCCCGAAGGCGGCGCTTCCGCCGGTGATGGGGCCAGCGACACCGAGCTTGATGTCGGCGGCTGCGCCGTTCGCGGCCGCAAGGCTTGCGGCGACGGCCAGCGCCGGCCAGAGCATACGTCTCATGGGGGGTCTCCCTTCCCGTGTGCGGACTAACCACGTCTCCCCCCACAGCGGGCGAGCCGGCAGGGGAGCGGGAATATTCCCTGAAAGTCGTGACGTGTCACGTCGATTTCAGTGCACGCGGGTTGGCCCGACATGAGACCGGTCACGCCCTGCGGCGCCATCCAAGCGGCCCGGCCCGCTCGAACAGCCAGCCGTATTGCGCGCCCATCTGCCCCGCCCGCACGATCCGGTAGCCGGCGGACGCCGCCACAACCGTGACGATATAGTCCACCACGAGGCTTGGCGCCGACAGCAGCGGGCCGGTGAACAGGGCATAGTGGATGAAGCGCACGCTGGCGGCGATGCCGAGCATGTAGAGCGGCACCTGCCACCAGGGCCGCCACGTCTGCGCCATGGCGCGCCCCGAGTGGTAGGCGCCGGCGCCGCCGAGCAGGCAGGTGACCAGTATAAATACCCAGATGCCGTTTCCGCCAAGGTCGTAGATATGGCCCATGCTGCGCCCCCTAGTGCCGCCCGCCTTCAAGGTACGCCGCGCGCACCTCGGGCTTGGCCAGCAGCTCCCTGCCGGTGCCGCTCATGGTGATGTTGCCGCTCACCATCACGTAGGCGCGGTGGGCGATCTTGAGGGCATGGTAGGCGTTCTGCTCCACCAGGAAGATGGTGACGCCGTCGCGGTTCAGCTCGCGGATCACCTCGAAGATCTGCTTCACCACCAGCGGTGCCAGCCCAAGCGAGGGCTCATCCAGCAGCAGCAGCCGCGGCCGGCTCATCAGCGCGCGGGCGATGGCCAGCATCTGCTGCTCGCCGCCCGACAGCGTGCCGCCGCGCTGATCGAGGCGGCGGCCGAGCACGGGGAAGAGCTTCTGCACGCGCGCCAGGTCCTCCTCGTAATGGGCGCCCTCGTCGATGCCGGCGCCCATCATCAGGTTCTCGCGCACCGTCATGCGCGGGAAGATGCGCCGGCCCTCGGGCGACTGGGCGATGCGCAGGCGCGCGATCTCGTGCGTCGGCAGGCGGGTGATGTCGCGCCCCTGGAAGAGGATTGAGCCCTCGCGCGCCCTGGGCTCGCCGCAGATGGTCATCATCAGGGTGGACTTGCCGGCGCCGTTGGCGCCGATCAGCGTGACGATCTCGCCCTCGTGCACGTCGACGTCGACGCCCTTGAGCGCCATGATCGGCCCGTAGAAGCTCTTTACGCCGCGGACGGTGAGCAGGGGAGCGGTCATGGCGCGGCTCCCTCGCTCATTGCGCAATCTCCGCCTCGACCTGCTCCACCTCCTCGTCCTCGACGCCCAGGTAGGCGGCGATCACCTTGGGGTCGTTGCGCACGGCCTCGGGCGCGCCGTCGGCGATCCTCTGGCCGTAGTCGAGCACCACCACGTGGTCGGAGATCTCCATTACCAGCGACATGTCGTGCTCGATGAGCAGGATGGAGAGATCGTGGGCGCGGCGAATGGCGAGCAGCAGCTCGGTGAGGCCCGCGGTCTCGCGCGGGTTGAGGCCCGCGGCCGGCTCGTCCAGGCACAGCAGCTGCGGTCCGGTGCACATGGCGCGGGCGATCTCCAGCCGCCGCTGGTCGCCATAGGGCAGCCCGCCGGCGGCATCGTCGGCGCGCCCGGTGAGGCCTATCAGGTCGAGCCAGTAGCGCGCCCGCTCCACCGCCGCGCGCTCGGCCGCCCGGTAGCGCGGTGCGCCGATGAGGCCGAGCACGGTCCAGCCCGAGGCGGTCATCAGCGGGTGGTGCTGGGCCACGATCAGGTTCTCCAGCACCGTCATGCCGGAGAACAGGCGGATGTTCTGGAAGGTGCGGGCCACCTTGGCGCGCGCCGCGACCTCGTGATCGGGCATGCGCTCCAGCAGGAAAACCGGCCCGCCCGCGGCCGCGGCCCAGCGCCGACCGGATTGGGTGAGTGCGTCGAGCTCCTCGGCCGTCGGCGGGGCGCCGTGGCACAGCAGCAGTCGCCCGCATGACGGCTTGTAGAAGCCGGTGACGCAGTTGAAGACCGTGGTCTTGCCGGCGCCGTTGGGGCCGATCAGCGCCGTGATCTCGCCGCGGGCGGCGGCGAACGACAGGTCGTCGATGGCGATGAGCCCGCCGAAGCGCATGGTCAGATGCTCGACCGCGAGGATGGGACCGCCAACGCGGCTGCCGGCGCCAGCGGTCATCGTGGGCTCTGCCTTTTGCAGTTGGCCACAGGCTGGCCGCAGGCGCGCCGCTCGGTGCAGAGCACAAAGCGGGCCGCAGGGGGGTGGGGATGAGGATGCAGCGCGTGCCGACGCCACCCCCACCTGCCGCGCCAAGAACGACTTAGCTCGCTCCGTCGAGCGCGCTGCGAGGTTGGCGATTGTTGTCCGCGAGCTAAGTCGTGGCGCGGCTTCCTCGCCCCTCTCGCGCCGACGGCGTTGCCGACGGCGCAGGGGGAGGGGTCTGCGCGGCACCCTTCGAGCCACCAACAACCGTGTCCCTTCTCGTCAGGTCGCAACAACACTAGCCGTGCCCCTCCTTGACGAGGTCGGCCCGCACGGCGCGGCGCTCGCGCAGGAAGATGGAGGGCTGGCGCGTGGCGATGAGGCCGCGCGGCTTCCAGATCATCACCACCACCATGGCGAGGCCGAACAGCAGCATGCGGTACTGGGTGGGCTCGAAATCCGGCCCGAACACCTGCTTCAGCCATTCCAGCTCGCGCAGGATCTCGGTGCCGCCGATCATGGCGATGGCGGCGATGGCCACGCCGAGCTGGCTGCCCATGCCGCCCAGCACGACGATGGCCACCACCACGGCGCTCTCCATGAAGGTGAAGGACTCCGGGCTGATGAACCCCTGCCGCGCGGCGAAGAACGAGCCGGCGAAGCCGCCGAAGCCGGCGCCGATGGCAAAGGCGGTGAGCTTGGTCGAGGTGGTGTTGATGCCGAGCGAGCGGCAGGCGATCTCGTCCTCCCGCAGCGCCTCCCAGGCACGGCCGACGGGCAGCCGGCGCAGCCGCAGGGTGACCCAGTTGGTGAGGAAAGCCAGCGCCAGGATCGTGTAGAACAGGAAGATAGTGCGGTGCACCGGCGTGAACTCGAGGCCCAAGACGGCGGCGAAGCCCGTGTCGCTGGCGTTGAAGGGCAGGCCGAAGAAGGTGGGCTTGGGGATGCCCGAGATGCCGGCATAGCCGTTGGTGACGGGCACCCAATTGATCAGCACGAGCCGGACGATCTCGCCGAACGCCAGGGTGACGATGGCAAGGTAGTCGCCCCTGAGGCGCAGCACCGGGAACCCGAGCAGGATGCCCCACAGCGCCGCGAAAATCCCGGCCAGCGGCAGGCACAGCCAGAAGCCGAGGCCCAGGTTGTGGACCAGCAGCGCGGTGGAGTAGGCGCCCACGGCGTAGAAGGCGACGTAGCCGAGATCGAGCAGGCCGGCGAGGCCGACGACGATGTTGAGGCCCCAGCCCAGCATCACATAGATCAGGATCTGGATGCCGAAGTTGTCGATCCACTTGATGGCCCCGGCCCGGCCGACCAGGGCCAGCATCAGCAGCGGGTAGAGCACGAGCAGAACGGCGCCGACGATGGCGAACGCCCGGGCGGCGAGATGCGGGGTGGCGGCGCCGGATGCGGCGGGCTGCGACCGTGCTGCGGC
>JBAPMW010000262.1:0-2507 GCA_049278815.1 Hyphomicrobiaceae bacterium | reverse complement strand
CATTGCAACCTACCGCGAAGGCGAACGGCGCGAGCGCGGCGAGGTCACCCTGGATGAGGCCGCGGCGGCATTGTCAGTGAGCCCATCGAGTGTGCGCCGGCTCATCCAGGATGGTCAGCTCGCGGCCGAGCAACTCTGCAAGGGTGCGCCCTGGGTGATCAAGGCCGCCGATCTGGAGCGCGACGAAGTCAAGCGTGCGGCCTCGGCCCGGCGTCTCAGAGGTCCGCCGCCCGGCAATCAGCTGCAAAAAGAGATGGATCTATAACGCCATAGCGAGGTGAGCATTATGAAGCAGGCTCGGTTTTTCCGACGATGGCGAGGTTCTGATGGCGGGCGATCCAGCCGCCGGCGGCAAGCTTGGACCACAATGCCTTGTCGAGACCGCGCGCCGCCTTCATGTCGGTGTCCTCGACGATCGCTGTCTGGCGCAGGCCGGCGAGCTTGAGCCGATTGCCGAGCCTCTTGTTTTCGCGCTCGATGGCCTCGCGGTCGACGAGCAGCGCAAGCCGCTCCTCGAACGACAGCGCCTCGATGTCAGGCTGTCGCCGCTGCTCTTCCAGCGCCTTGGCCATGCCGGCGAGCCCGAGGGCGATCAGGCGGTCGTGGGTGGGGTGTGTCAGCATGCCTTGTTCCTCTCTCTTTGCCACCCGCAGGTCTCGTGCGCGCGTCGCCGGGCGCGGGTCTTCCCGGCGACCGCGATCGGAGAGCCGATCAGTGGTAGTAGCCACGACCACGGATGTTGGCGTGCTGGATCGGCGGGGCGTCCGTCGTCGCCGGTCTGGCGTAGGCTTTGTCGAGACCGTTCTGCAGGATCGACTTGATCGAGCCGTAGCTGACGGCGCCGATGTCGTTGCCGCGCATGGCGGCGGCTTCCATCCGCGTTACACCGTAACTGGTCGCCAGCTGCAGGATGCCCTTGCAGGCGCGGAAGCCCTGCTCGGGATGGGCCTTCGCCTTCATGATGGCCTCGACCAGCGCGATCATCGCGGGGCCGATCGTGGCCGCCTCGCGCATGATCCGCTCCGGCGTCCAGTCCGCGTAGTGGCGATGCGAGCTCGGCATGTGCTCAGGGATCGTCGTGTGCCGTCGCTTGACGGCCGAACGCACGTGGCTCGCCACGCGCGCGCCCTTGTGGAAGATCTCGACGGTGGCGTCGGTGATGCGCGCTTCGATGCGTTCGCGGATAAGCCTGGACGGCGCCGAGTAGTAGTGCTGGTCGATCTCGACATGATAATCGAGCCCGAGCTTGCACAGCTTCCACTCGGCGTAGACGTAGGGCTGAGCCGGCAGCGCCTTCAGTGCCGGACGGTCGATCGTCGCCAGCAGCTCATTCCGGCTCGCGCCGATCTTGCGCATCACCTTGGCGTTGAGATCGGCGACGACCGCGCGGATCGCGGTGTTCAGCTCGACGAGCCCGAAGAACCGACGGTTGCGCAAACGTGCGAGAACGTATCTCTGGACGATCAGCACCGCGCCCTCGACCTTGGCCTTGTCACGCGGCTTTCTCGGCCGGGCTGGAAGAATCGCCGTGTCGTAGTGGGCGGCAAGATCCTGGTACGTTCGGTTGATGCCAGGCTCGTAACGGCACACGGCCGTGACGCCAGCCTTGAGGTTGTCGCACACGATGGCATGTGCGACCCCGCCGATCGCCGTGAACGCATTGACGTGCGCGCCGATCCAATCCGGCAGCGCCTCGCTCCAGCGACCTTCCGCGAACGTGTAGTTGGAGGCACCCAGCACGGCGACGAAGATGTGGGCCTGGCCCTCCTCGCCGGTCGCCGGATCGATCACCGGCACCGTGTCGCCGGCGAAGTCGACGAACAGCTTTTCGGCTGGTCCGTGCGTCTGGCGCATCGTTGCCGAGATCGTCCGCTTCCACGCACTGTAGAGATCGCAGAACCGGCTGTAGCCATAGCCCTCCGGCTGCTGGCCACGATACTCCTCCCACATCAGCTGCAGCGTCATGCTGCGCCGCTGCAGCTCCTTGTGGATGCAGCTCCAGTCCGGCGGCGGTCGTGCCGGAGATGCGCTGGTCTGCGACGGGAACAGGCGCCGCTCCAGCTCGGCGTCGTCGATCCCATCGGCGATCGGCCAGCCTATGCCGGCCACGCGTGCGCGACCCAGGCAGTCGGCCACTGTCGAGCGAGCCATGCCGACCGCCTTCGCGATCTGGCGTTCGCTCACCCCGTTGGCATGCTTCAGTCTCAGGACGTCTCGGATTTTCCGCATCGGCGCTCTCTCGGCTGGCATCGGATCTCCCCGCATCTGTTGCGAGGGTCCGGTCCCGTGATTCGGGCGCCGACAGCGAGAGCAACTCAGCTCACCTCAGGGGTGGCCGGCTTCGATCGGAACAGGTGGCCGACTTGCGTCGGAATGGGTGGTCGACTTGCGTCGGAACGAGTGGCCGACTTGCGTCGGAATACGCAAACGATAAGATACAGACCAAAAGGGGAGGATAAACGATGCCGGAAACTGAGCACGGGCTTGAAGCGCTGCTGGAGTATGCA
>JBAPMW010000261.1:0-1871 GCA_049278815.1 Hyphomicrobiaceae bacterium | reverse complement strand
GCCCTACGACGACGCCATGACGATCGCTCAGTTCCGTGATTCTCCGGGTTGTGCCCTGGGGTCAGATCCGCAGGGTCTGACCCCATCACGCGCCGCCGAGCAGCTCACGGGAACCTGCCTACCCTCGGAACTCCACCTGCAAGGCGTCCGGCAGGTGCACGGGCAGACGGCGCGGCACCACCAGCACGGCGACCGACGCCGCCGGGATGCGTGCGTTGGGCCGGCTGCGGGAACCAGCCTACCCTCGGAACTCGACCTGCAAGGCATCCGGCAGGTGCGCCGGCAGCCGGAAAGGCACGACCAGCACGGCGTCGAGCCCGCGGTCGTGGTCGCGGTAGCGGCGGTGGCGGGCGATCCAGTATTCGGCCGCCTCGGCGATGCGATGCGCCTGGGCGTCGGTGAGCCCTGCTTCGGCCTCCGCGCGCGTGGGCCGGAGCTTCACCTCGACGAAGGCGAGGCGCCTGGCCCGCACGGCGATCAGGTCGATCTCGCCGTAGGGCGTGCGGCAGCGGCGCGCCAGGATGCGATAGCCCTTGGCCAGCAGCAGCAGGGCGGCGAGCACCTCCGAGAAGCGGCCGCGGCGATAGCGGGCGAGACGGTCCGCACTGGGTTGCATCGCTGCCCATCCTGCCAGAGCCTCGGCGAGGACGGCACGGTGCCGCAACCTGCGGTTGGCCGCCACGCGCGGCGGGGGTTTGTCCACCGTGTTTGACACCCATCTCCGGGCTGACTAAGCACGGGATGCGGGCGGTCGCAGGACCCCCGGAGTGGGGGATCGGCTCATTGGGGCCGCTGTTGCCGGCAGAGTCCATGACCCGCGAGCGCCTCTATCTGTTCGACACCACGCTCCGCGACGGCGCGCAGACCACGGGCGTGGACTTCTCGCTTCAGGACAAGCGGCTGATCGCGCGCACCCTCGACGAGATCGGCATCGACTACATCGAGGGCGGCTACCCCGGCGCCAACCCGACCGACACGGAATTCTTCAGCGCCGATCCGGGCTTTGCCCACGCCACCTTCACCGCCTTCGGCATGACCAAGCGGGCCGGGCGCTCGGTGGCGAACGATCCGGGCTTCCAGGCCACGCTGCAGGCGAGCGCGGGCGCCGTCTGCCTGGTCGCCAAGGCGTGGGACTATCACGTGCGGGTGGCGCTCGGCATCTCCAACGAGGAGAACCTGGCCGGCGTCGCGCAGTCGATCGCCGCCGTGGCGGGCAGCGGGCGCGAGGCAATGCTCGACTGCGAGCACTTCTTCGACGGCTACAAGGCCAACCCCGGCTACGCCCTCGACTGCGCGCGCGCCGCCCACGGCGCGGGGGCGCGCTGGGTCGTGCTTTGCGACACGAACGGCGGAACGCTGCCGCACGAGGTCGAGCGCATCGTCGGCGAGGTTGCGCGCCACGTGCCCGGCGACCACCTCGGAATTCACGCCCACAACGACACCGAACAGGCGGTGGCGAACTCGCTCGCCGCGGTGCGCGCGGGGGTGCGGCAGATCCAGGGCACGCTCAACGGACTGGGCGAGCGCTGCGGCAACGCCAATCTCGTCTCGATCATTCCGACGCTGCGCCTCAAGCCGGAATTCGCCGAGCGCTTCGATATCGGCGTGAGCGATGACAAGCTCAAGAACCTCACCTCGGTTTCGCACAAGCTCGACGAAATGCTCAACCGCGCGCCGAACCGGCACGCGCCCTATGTCGGCGACAGCGCGTTCGCGACCAAGGCCGGCATTCACGCCTCCGCCATCGTAAAAGAGCCCGCGACCTACGAGCATGTGCAGCCCGACACGGTCGGCAATCACCGTCGCTTGCTGGTCTCCGATCAGGCCGGGCGCTCGAACCTCTTGGCGGAGCTCGATCGCATTGGCCTTGC
>JBAPMW010000260.1:0-5073 GCA_049278815.1 Hyphomicrobiaceae bacterium | reverse complement strand
GAACGCATCTTCGTCAAGTTCACGCGCGGTCCGATGCCGCCTCACATCGGAGTCGGCCTCGGCCTTGCGATCAGCCGCCAGATCGTGGAGCGGTTCGGCGGTGAATTGTTTCTCTCGGCCAGCCATGCGCAGGGAGCAGAATTCGTGGTGAGACTTAACGCTTCAAGGTCCCGCGGAACGTAGAGCACGTGCCTCCACGACAAGTGGTTGGATAGGTGTGCGTATCGCGAACTCTGCTTGCTGTCCTCATCGACTACCCTGCATCGCCGGGTTGCATGCCACCCTATGCGCCGATCTGGATCGCCGAGATGGTTCGCCGACGGGAGGAGATGCACCGCGCCAAGTCGAAGTAGCCGCCAAGGCGCGAGGTGGGATGGAGTGAGCAACGGGAGAAACGGTGCCAGTAGCGTAGGCGTGGCGGACTAAGCCTCCGCGAGCTCGCGGAGGCCATGCGCGCGATTGCTGCCGGCGCGACGCCGTCGGAGCAGGTCCCCTCGGTCGGCTGCTCCATCAAGTGGAAGGCCGCGCAGCGCCAGCGCATTGCTTGGGTTCGGCAGTCGTGTGGGCATTTCCACTCTTGACTATTCGCGACGTTTCGGCCAAACACACCGTCCGCTGAAAGCTGTTTCAGCGAGACAACTGAGGAAGCCGATGCGTATCGCATCACATGTCGCCACCGCGCTCAGCGCCGCCACCGGACGGTCGGGTCGACCGAACGGCTGGCAGCGTATTGGCGTGTGCATGGCGTATCTGGGCTTCTCCTCCAGCACGATCGATCGGGCCAGCTACGGCTCGAAACTGAAACCGGAATAACCGGCGCAGGGTCTCCCCTCCGCCGATCAGGCAGGAGGGCAGATGGCCCACAGACCAACACCGAGACGAACCCGACATCACCCGTGTGCCGTGGGCGCGTGCGCGTTTCGTTGCGCGCGTGACCGCGACCGCGACTGTGCATGAATGACGACGGCGCCGGTGGCGCCGCGCTCTTTGACATTGTGAACGTCCAGATTTGGACGCGGCGCCGAGTCTGGCGCACCCGCAAGGTCGCTTCCACTCCGGGAAGCGGCGCCGCGGTCCTTTTGTCAGTTTCATCCGCTGGCTTAGCTCATCGGGCAGAGCACTCGCCTTGTAAGCGAGAGGCGGGAGGCGGCAGTTCGCGCTCGGCGTCGTCGCCGGCTCCTCGTGTCTCGGCATGCTGATTCCACCCAGCGTGCTGATGATCGTGTGGGGCATCCTGACCGAGAAATGCATCGGCGCGCTGTTTCTTGCCAGCCTGGTGCCGGGCTTCATGGTGGCCGGCCTGTTCTGCGTCTACATCCTCATCGTCGCGGTGCTCCGCCCCGAGGTGGTCGGAGGTGCCCGCGCCCGCGCACCTGCGGCGGAGGGGACACCCCTCGCGCCGCCGGTCTCGAATCCTCACCCGGCGTCCGATGCCGCCTCCGAGCACGTCGGCCAGCTGGCGCTGTGGACGAGCACGCTGGGCATCAGCCTGGTGGTGCTGACGGTGCTCGGCGGGATCTGGTTTGGGTACTTCACGCCGACCGAAGGCGCCGGCGCAGGTGCCTTCATCGCGCTGATCCTCGGCATCGTCAAAGGCATGCGCCTGCGCGACATCATCCAGTGCATTCTATCGGTCGGCCGCACCTCGGCGCCGATCCTCATTCTGCTGGTCACGGCGGCGCTCTACTCGCGCACGCTGGCGATGACGGGCGTGACCAACGCGATCCAGGATTTCTTCCTGCAGACGAGCCTCACCCCGGGCCTGATCCTGGTGATCATGATCCTCATCTGGTTCGTGCTCGGCATGTTCATCGATTCCATATCGATCATGCTCCTGACGGTGGTCATCTTCGAGCCGATCGCCGTCAAGCTCGGCTTCGATCCGATCGCCTTCGCCGTCATCGGCGTCCTGGCCATCGAGGCCGGCCTGCTGACGCCGCCCTTCGGCATTCTGGTCTTCACCGTGAAGTCGGCAATCGACGACAAGGACATCTCCATCTGGCACATCTTTGCGAGCTCCACGCCCTATTGGGTGGTGCTGCTGCTGAGCGTCCTCCTCATCTATCTGTTTCCCGGCATCGCCACCTTCCTGCCCAACCTCATGTTTGGCCGGTCTGCGGGCGGTTGACGCGTGTAGGTTGGGTCAACCCCGGCGCAAGCCGGGGGCAGACCCAATGTTGGGTCTTCGCTAACGCTCGGACCCAACCTACGCCTGCTTGGGGGCCGCGGACCCTACGCCGCCTTCGCTGCGCCGATCGCCTGCCACACGCGGAACGGCGTGGCAGGCATGTCGAGGGCCGTGACGCCCAGCGGACGCAGGGCATCGAGGATGGCGTTCATGATGGCCGGCGGGGAGCCGGTGCAGCCGGCCTCGCCGATGCCCTTGACGCCGAGCGGGTTGGTCGTGGCCGGCACGTTGTGGAAGGCGATGGCGGTGGCGAGCGGCATGTCGGCGGCGCGCGGCATGGCGTAGTCCATGAAGCTGCCCGAGACGAGCTGGCCGGACTCCTTGTCGTAGACGACGTGCTCCATCAGCGCCTGGCCGATGCCCTGCGCCAGGGCGCCCTGGATCTGCCCCTCCACGATCATGGGGTTGATGATGCGGCCAAGGTCGTCGATGCAGGTGTAGCGAGCCAGGGCAACAGTGCCGGTGTCGGGGTCGATCTCCACCTCGCAGGCGTGGCAGCCGTTGGGAAAGTTGCCGGGCTCGCTCGCGTAGGAGCCGTGCCCTTCGAGGCCGACGCCCAGGTCCATGGGGATGCCCATGGGGCGGAAGAAGGCCTTGGCCACCTCCTGCAGCGGCATCGACTTGTTGGAGCCCTGCACGCGGTAGATGCCGTCGCCGAACTCCACCTCCTCGGCCTTGGCCTCCATCAGGAACGCTGCCATCCTGCGCCCCTTGGCGATCGCGTCGTCGGCGGCGGCCTTCAGCGCGCAGCCGCCGTTCATGACGCTGCGCGAGGCGTAGGTGCCGCGGCCGACGTTGATCTTCTCGGTGTCGCCCTGCAGATAGCGGATGCTCTCGAACGGGATGCCGAGGAACTCCGAGACCATCTGCGCGAACGCCGTCTCGTGGCCCTGGCCGTGCGAATGGGTGCCGGCGAGGATCGTCACGTTGCCTTCCGCGTCGAAGCGCAGGTCCATGCGCTCGTTGAAGATGCCGGCCTCCTCGATGAAGGAGGCGAAGCCGCGCCCCCGCAGCTTGCCGGCCTGCTCCGACTGCGCCTTGCGCGCGGCGAAGCCCGCCCAGTCGGCCAGCTCCAGGCACTTGGCCATGGCCGCCTCGAACTCGCCCGAGTCGTACACATAGTGCGTCTGCGTGTGATAGGGCATCTGGTCGGGCTTGATGAAATTGCGGCGCCTGATCTCGATGGCATCCAGCCCAAGCTTCAGTGCCGCCTCGTCCATCAACCGTTCGATCAGGTAGGCCGCCTCGGGCCGCCCGGCGCCGCGGTAAGGCACCATCGGCGAGGTATTGGTGAAGACGAGGTCGGCGACGGCGTGCATGGTGCCGATGTCATACGACCCCGTGGTCAGTCTCAGGCCATAGACCACGATGGCCACAACCGGGCCGGCGAGGTAGGCGCCGGCCTGGTCGAGGGCGTGGGTGCGCACGGCCAGCACCTTGCCGCTGTCGTCGAGCGCCATGTCGGCGCTGATCACCTGGTCGCGGCCGTGACAGTCGCCCATCAGCGCCTCGGCGCGGGTGGAGACCCACTTGACGGGGGCGCCGTCGAGGCGCCGCGAGGCCCACAGCACCAGCACGTCCTCGGGGTAGGCATCGCCCTTCATGCCGAAGCCGCCGCCCACGTCGGGCGCGATCACGCGGAACTTGGCCACCGGCTCGTTGAAGGCCCGCATCGCCAGCGTCTGGCGGATGCCGAAGGGGTGCTGCGTGCTGGTGTGAAGGGTGTAGCGGTCCTCCACGGGATGGTACTGGCCCAGCGCGGCGCGGCCCTCCATGGAGTTGGCCGAGACGCGGTTGTTCACCAGCTTGATGGAGACGACATGCCCGGCGCCGTCGAAGGCCGCCTTGGTGGCCGCCTCGTCGCCGAAGGCCAGCCTGTAGGCGATGTTGGCCGGGTTCTCGGCCCACACGGCCGGCGCCCCCGGCTGCACGGCGTCCTCCAGCGAGACGACGGCGGGCAGCGTCTCGTATTCGATCTCGACGAGCTCGGCGGCGTCCCGCGCCTGCGTCTCGGTCTCGGCCACCACGAAGGCCACGCGGTCGCCCACGCAGCGCACCTCGTCGGCCACCAGCACCGGGCGGAAGGTGCGGAAGCCCTTGGGACCGCCCATGTCCTCCGGCATGACCCCCGGCGGCAGGGCGCCGATCTTGTCGGCGACGGCATCGGCGCCCGTGAGCACCAGCGCCACGCCGGGGGCGGCCTCGGCGTTGCCCGCATCCACCCGCTTGATCCTGGCGTGGGCCTGCGTGGAGTAGACGGCAGCGCCGTAAAGCTGGCCCGGCAGGGTGATATCGTCCACATAATTGCCCGCGCCCTTGAGGAAGCGCACGTCCTCGACACGGCGCACCGCCTGCCCGATGCCAAACCTTGCCATCGCCTGTTCCTCCCCCGCTGGCGGCGCCCACAAATCCGGCCGGCAAGGAACACCGCCTCGCGGGCAAGGGCAAGCCCGATGTTGCCGCGGGCGGTGGAGGGTGGGAGAGCGCGCGCTCCCTCCCGGCGCCAAAGCGCATTCCATAGGATGTGGATCCTGCGAGAACCAACCTGCGAAAGGAGCCTCCATTGCAGAGCGCTCGACGTGGATAGTGGGGGGAAGGCAGCGCCGCAGCGCCCCCCTCCCCTTGATGGGGAGGGGTCGGGGGTTGGGTGAAGGAGCGGGGGAAATCGCGGGTGCTGCGGCACGCCGGCTCGGCAAGGCCCGTCGACTGAGGAGTGAGACTGAGATGCATGCCCAGGCTGGGCTCCCCCCACCCCTAGCCCCTCCCCACAAGGGGGAGGGGGACATGTCGGCGACTGCGACCAGCGGCGCGACCCACCCAGCGGCAGGGCGCCGATCCACATCAACTGGAAAGTGGCCTAGGCCTTGCCCAGCATGGCCTCCACG
>JBAPMW010000259.1:0-1612 GCA_049278815.1 Hyphomicrobiaceae bacterium | reverse complement strand
GCGCCCCAGGTTGCGCCATGAGCACCCGCTTCACCCTGCTGGGCACGGCCTCCTCCATGGGCGTGCCGCGCCTCGGGCCGGTGTGGGGCAACTGCGACCCCGCCAACCCGAAGAACCGCCGCCGGCGCTGCGCGCTGCTGGTGCAGCGGGGCTCTGGCGACCGGCAGACGACGGTGCTGGTCGATACGCCCCCCGAGGTGCGCGAGCAGCTCCTCGATGCGGGCGTCGGCACCCTGGACGGCGTGCTCTACACCCACGACCACGCCGATCACACCCACGGCATCGACGACCTGCGCGCGGTATTCTTCAACATCAGGCGCCGCGTGCCCATCTGGGCCGACGCGGCGACGCGCGCCGCGCTGGAGGCGCGCTTCGCGTACTGCTTCCGCCAGCGGGCCGGCTCGGGCTACCCCTCCATTCTGGAGGCCTAGACCATCGTGCCGCCCGCCCCGGTGCGGATCGAGGGCCGCGGCGGGGCGGTCGAGGCGGTGCCTATCCCCCTGGAGCACGGCGATCTCCCCGCGCTCGGGTTCCGGTTCGGCAAGATCGCCTACTCGCCCGATGTCGGCGGCATCCCGGAGAGCTCCGTGCCGCTGCTGCAAGGGCTCGACCTGTGGATCATCGACGCGCTCAGGCCGACGCCGCATCCGTCCCACCTCTCGGTGCGGCAGGCGCTCGACTGGGTCGCGCGGGTGGGCGCCAGGCGCGCCATCCTCACGCACATGACGGTGGAGCTCGACTACGAGACGCTCAGCCGCCAGGTGCCGCCCAACGTGGAGGTGGGCTACGACGGCATGGTGGTGGAGGTGGACTGAGCTGGCATTTGCCGGCATCCGCCCGCATCGAGGCGCAACAGTGTAGCAACGGATACGCGGCTTTCAGCATTCCGCGCGACGCGGCGGGGCGGCCGTCTTGATGTTGGCGAATTGCCGGGCCATAAGGTGCGGGTTGGCCGTCCAGCAGCAAACAGCAATTGTGCCGATGCGCAGCGCCTCCAGAGCATGGCCGTCACGGTTGTTTGCAGCCGCCGTTGCGCTTGCGCTGGCGGTCGCCTGCGTCATCGGCGCTTACGCTCACGCCGCGGGCCATCAGCCGTCCCACGCCGGGCACGCTGAGGCCCTATCGGATACAGGCAGCCACGACGGCCATGCCTCTTCACCGGTCGCGGTTTCGGTCGCGCCCGATCACGGCCATGCACGCGGGCACGCCGGCTGCGGCCACGACGCGGACCACCCAGGGCATTCCCTCGATTGCTGCGATACGATCTGCTACGGCGGGCAGGCCATTCTTGCCGCGGCTCCGGTCGTTCCGGCCGCACTGCTTGCCGCACCGTCGATAGAGCCGGCTGCCGCGCTCCACGGCGCCGATCCCGGCGGCCTCGACCGGCCGCCGAAACCGTTCCGCTCTGTCTGACCGCTCCCGATCGGTCTGGGGCGTAAGCCCCGCCTTGGTTCTCAACCTTGGCCGGAACGGAAGGCTCTCCAATGTCTGGGTTCGTTCGCCGCTCCCTGGCGCGCGGCGCACTTGCCGCGGCAACTCTCGGTGCTGCGCTTGGTCTCCTCCTGTTTGCTGCCGCGGTCCCCGCTCCGGCGCACGAAGGCCACGATCACGG
>JBAPMW010000258.1:0-4927 GCA_049278815.1 Hyphomicrobiaceae bacterium | reverse complement strand
GACTTACTCCTCCAGCATCAACGCCAAGCCTGGCCCACAAGAAGAGGGGTGGCATTGGCCACCCCCAGAGACCTATTCCCTCGGAAGTCTGGGCACGTCCGCGAGTGCAATCCCATGGTAGCGATTGCCCCGCTTTTCGATGTTGCCCGCTAACTCCGGTATCTCACGCACGCGGTCGAATTCTTCCGCGAGCGCTTCTTCCGGAGCCGCAGACAGGTTCATCTGACTGCACCACGCTTCATAATCAGAATGAAGCTCCTCCAAAGGTATTGAAGTCAGATGGTCAGACGGGACTGCTCTCTCGCGCAGCCAATCGACCACCTTTCCTCGTTCCATAATTCTGCCGCGCCTCGGCCGGTGCACGACCGGCACAAGGTCAGCTTGAACCACGGGTATTCGATGCTGCGTCGTGGTCTCTGCGATCAGCAGCACCGTCATGGCCGCCATTTCCACGGAAAGTGCGAAGAGGAACGCATACCATCTTCTGCGTCCTCGGGCGCGATCCCTAAGAGCCGCGCAATCACTTCAGCTTGCGGGTGCACGGCCCGCACTGAAGGCGACGTTTCGAGCTTGCGAGTAAGCTCTTGGATTTTCACATCCAAGTCCGTCGCTACCTTCGCCGTCTCAAGCTCTCCTTGCAACCGAGCGTACTCAGCACAGAAGGTGCGCGATGCAGTCGCGGTCGCATCAGTGCACGAGTTGGACGACATCCAGCGGCGATCCACGCGCGCCGCAGTCAAGTCACTTTGGATGGTCCCCACCGGCCTGTGCGCCGGTAGTTTCCCGCGCCTGTCTCGCAAAATCTCCAGCTCCTTACGCATGTCCGCGTAGAGGTTCGAAGCGTTTGCCCGCGAAGCCAGTAATTTGTCTGACCCAGCAGCAATCGTGCCGATGCCGCCAGCCAGTGTTACCGTGAGACAGATCGAAAACCCGAGCAAGGCAAGCAGCGCTGTCCCCCACTCGCGTAATCGTAGTGACCGGCATATCCAGGCCGGTCCCTGGCAGCCAACTACCGCAGCGGTCCCTGCAGCAGCAGCCCGTATCAGGGCATCAACCATTGTGTCCGCGCTCGCATACGCGAAGCGGACGGCCAACACCACAGAGACGAAAAGGGCGAGATAACCAACGACCCACAACCAGCCGCGCTGCCAGCGGCCCAGATCGCTTCTTTCAGTCGTCATCTTCACCTCCATAACAGGAGGCCGACGAGCTCGGGAGCGCATCGACGCTCCCAGTTCGGACGACCACTCGTCGTCTGCTCAAAGATTACCGCGCGCCCAGGCGAGCGCAACCACCACCACCCGCTTCGTGCACACGGATCACCTTGGTGGCACGAGCGTCGTGACCTCGGCCACCGCGCTACGGCCGAGATCAACTTTGGGTTGCTCAGCCAAATCGAACAATTCTTGAGTTCCGTCCATGAACGCTGCATATAGGTCGGCGATCTGCGTTCGCGTCGTTTGGTTGTGCGTGCGTCGGTAAGTCGGATCTACGCAGGTGAAGCACGAGCACGAAGGCAAACTTGCGCGCGTCTTGAACGTCGCGCCGCCGCAAGCCTATGAACGAGGCGCCGAAGGCAAGCGCTCGTGGTGGCGCAGAGCGCTCGGGCTCTTCGGCACCTTCAGGCACAAGCACGGCGATGTCCTCACGCGGGACGATGTCGCCGAGTATCGCAAGCAGAAAGCTCGAGAAGAGCTGCCCGTCACCGACCCCGAGCGTCACCTTGGATTGCGGGTGTCGCGGCTGGATGACCTCCCGAAGGGCTTGGTCGTCGACGGTGATGTTGACCTAAACGATCTGGGCGACAACTCTGACATCAAGGACGACGAGTTCGGTAGCCAAGCCAACACCGGCTACTCGATCCACAGTCCGGGCGACGCGCGCAACCACGAACGCCCCAACCACTTGCGCCTGTTCCAGGAGGGACTGGAGCCGCGCTCCTTCCGAGACCGGCACGAGGACCCCGAACACATTGCAAACGTGCGCGACATGGAGCGGCGGAACAAGCAGGCAACGCAAGAATTCCTTCCCCGCTGGAACGAGGCCGAGAAGGAGGCGCGGGCGAGCCGCAAAAAGGCAGACGCGGCCGACTAGGGAAATTTTTTCGGGTGAAAGTGGAGGAATTTCGCCCCCCAAAAGTGATAGGGAGTAGAGGGCACCGCGACCGCCTTCGATTGCAGGCGCAACGGCTGCTGCTGCCACTGCTCCCTTCCTCAATTTCCCCTGCAGCTCCGCAATCCGCACCGCGATCTCCACGCGGCGCCGGTCCACTTCGCGCGCCTGCTGCTGCATTTCCCGAAAGCTCACAAGGCCTGCCGGCCGCGCGCGTTCTGCCCGCATCTGGGCCACAGCGTTTAGGACCCCGTGCAGCCGCCACCATTCACGTTCGATCTGGCGCTCCAGTGCTCGCAGTTCCTCAAGAGTGTTCAGGCAGGTGGACTTGAGCTTTCACGGGCGCCTCCGAATATTCGTTCTCTCTTTGTTCTTTCTCTGCTACACCCTTCCGACGCCGCCTGCAAGCATCTGCGGATGCCTTGTACCCCGCTTCAGGTCCCAGGGTTTGTGGGCGCTCCGAGCATGGAGAGAAGGAGATGCCCCAACTCTGCCGATGATGAGGTCACAACCGCTGGGCACTACAGGAGTGTAGAAGGAGCTTGCCAAGAACCACAAGCCACGCTTAGAAGTCGGTCAACATGTAAAACAGTCGCTGAGACTTCAATCGAGTTCCATGCGGCAAGTTATTGATCCAACTGGAGATTATGTCTCTGCGTCACGATCAAAGCCGAGCTGAGTTTCACGGAAGGAATCGCGGACCAGACATCTAACTCCTTGAAATTGCGGGCGTAGTTCAGTGGCAGAACATCAGCTTCCCAAGCTGGTGTTTTTGGCCTTAAGCCGCTGATATTATTGGATAAAGGTTTTACAAGTTCGCCTGAAATCCTGACAACTTGTAAAACTCGTCAGAACCCTTCTCTTCTGCCCGTCTCCCCTGCCGAAACTGCCCTCGTCGGCACCACGGTCCCATCGCTCTCCTGAACACGCGGCCGGTGTTACCCCGACCATGGCCGAGCCCCTTGCCCACCCGGAGCAAGATCTCTCTCGACGGTAAGTCTTCGCAACTGCACAGACCTTCTGCTTCCGGGGGGACTTTCCCCTTCGCATGCTGACTCTTGGCGGGCGAACTCATGACCCGTTGCCGACGTCGAGCATACGAGAAACGAGTGTTGGTCCTGTACCAGTGAGCTGCGCCTACGCCGGCATAGAGTGGAGAATGTCGCCGCTCGCTTCCCGGAGTCGTTGCAACATTCGACGGCTCGTGTTCGCAAGTGCACTAGCGGGACCAAAGGTCGGGGTTTAGAGCGCCGCGTTTCAGCCGCTCGGCATCGTCGCTGCGGCCTTGATCCGCGTAGAGCGCAGCGAGGTTCGCCAGCACGGTTCGGACCAGCTCGTGATTGGGGCTCATGTCGCCCTTGGCGCAGATGGCGAGGGCGCGCTTATAGAGCGGCTCGGCCTCGGCGAAGCGGCGCTGCCCCCGGTAAAGCTCGGCAAGGTCGTTGAGCGCGCTGCCGACATCGAACCGATCGGGTCCGAGGTCCTCCAATATCTTGAGGGCGCGCTTGTGCAGCTCCTCGGCGCGGTGCGGCTGTTGCTGCTTCAAAGCGAGGCGGCCGAGACTCTGCAGGATGCTGGCGGTCTGAGGTGGCCCCCAACCGTCGGACAGCCGGCGGCGGGATTAAGCTTGGCCCTATTGCTGTCAAGCCGCCAGTTGCCGCTGGCGCGCAGCGCCCGCGTAGGCCTCGTCGGGCGTCAGCCCGGCGAGCGCCGAATGCGGGCGCTGCGCGCCATAAAATTCGATCCAGTCCCCGATCCCCTTGCGTGCCTCCGCTCCGGTCTCGAAGGCGTGCAGGTAGACGCACTCGTACTTCAGCGACCGCCACAGCCGCTCGATGAAGACGTTGTCCATCCAGCGGCCCTTGCCGTCCATCGAGATCCGCACGTTCGCCTCCTTCAGTATACGCGTGAAGCGCGGCGAGGTGAACTGGCTCCCCTGATCGGTGTTGAAGATCTCCGGCCTGCCGTATCTTGCAATCGCCTCCTCCAGGGCCTCGATGCAGAACTCCGTGTCTATCGTGTTTGACAGCCGCCACGCCAGCACCTTGCGGCTCGCCCAGTCCATGATCGCAACCAGGTACAGAAAGCCGCGCCGCATCGGGATGTACGTGATGTCGGCGCACCACACCTGGTTTGGCCGATCGATGACGAGATCGCGCAACAGGTAGGGATAGACCTCGTGATCGGCAGCCGGAATGGTCGTGCGCGGCCGCTGGTAGACCGCGCACAACCCCATCTTCTGCATCAGCCGCCTGATCCGCTTGCGCCCGACGACGTAGGCCTCACGCCGCAAATGCCGGGCCATCTGGCGGGCCCCGTAGAACGGCGTCTTGAGATGCTGCTCGTCGATCAGCCGCATCAGCGTCAGGTTGAGCTCCGTCTCGCCCGCAGGCCGGTAGTAGAACCCCGACCGGCTGATCGCCACCAACTCGCACTGGCGAGCGACCGACAGCGACTTATGTCCGCTGTCGACCATCTGCCGCCTCCGATCGATGCTCAACGACCGAAGGCCTTCGCTAAAAAATCCCGCTCCACGATCAGCTGGCCGATCTTGGCGTGCAGCTTCTCGATGTCCGCCTCGCGTATCTCTCTGGCGTCAGACGATCCGCTTTCGAAGACTGTGGATAACTTCGCGACCGCCTGCTTCTTCCAGGCATTGATCAGGGTCTGGTGCACGCCGTACTTGGCGCCCAGCTGCGACAGCGTCAGCTCGCCGCGAATCGCCTCCAGCGCAACTTTCGCCTTGAACTCCGCGCTGTAGCGCTTCCGTCTCGTCTTGCTCATCCGTGCTCGTCCTTCTCAGGTCGAGCCAAGC
>JBAPMW010000257.1:0-1823 GCA_049278815.1 Hyphomicrobiaceae bacterium | reverse complement strand
TTGGTCCGGCTCGGAGGCGAGAAACTCCGTAGAGTCAACGGGGAGATGCCGTTGCAGGTTTGACGCAGGACGCCGAGCCAAGTGGCTGGTACGCTTGAGAGTTTTCGGATTCCCGCCGGAGCCAAAGGTATAAGTAGGCAGAGTCCTCCACTACGCAATCAGAGATTACTTCTTCTTACCGAAGACCTCGTCCCACTTTTCCCCGAGATCTTTCTTGATTTCATCTACTTTCTTCCAGGCGTCGTCCTTCATCTGCAGAAACACTGCGCGCGCTGCCGTATAATCGGCATCAGGAAGATCGAAAGCCGTCAAAAACGGGCACCCGCCTGAGCTCACCTGGGCCGCAGCATAGCGGACGCGCGTCGTCCCAGGGCTGGCACCCACTCCCATCCGCGCGATTGTGGCATCCTTGTCCATCCGGCAGGTTCCTCCTTGCGGGATGTGCTTCAGGTCGATCGCGACGTATTTGCCGCCCTCGTTAAGTAGGGTGACGGTCATGGTGCGAGGCATGAACGCCAATTCGACTCCAGGGTCTGTAGCCTGCGCTTCAACGCCAAGTGTGGAGGCGATCAGTGCGGCCGCGACAAGCGTTCCGCGTGCGGTTATCTGCATGGGGCGTGCTCCGGGATAACGGGATCTCAAGTAGCTCATATCCGCCAACTTGAGCGAGGACATGGATGACAGCGTTGATCTCGATCAACGACGCGGCGCTCCCAATGCTGATGCTCGTTGTCCAACTGGTGCAATCGGAGACAGGTCATGTCGCTTGGAACGATCCTCTTGATCATCCTCATAATATTCCTGCTCGGTGGCTTCAGTGGCCGCTTCGGGGGCTACGGCTACGGGTTTGGTCATGGTGGTATCAGCGCGCTCGGCGTCCTTCTGATCATTGTCGTTGCGCTACTTGTGACCGGTCGGCTTTGATCTGATCGCAATATCTCAAGGCGCACTCGCGGCAAAGAGTCGAGCCGTCGGCGCAGGCGACCCGCAAGTGGTGGCGTATCCGGACCGCGAGCACGCCTGCTCGGCTTACGACCTGACCAAAGCCGCGCGCTACCACGGTGAGTTGGTGCCGTTGCGCGGATTTTCGCAACGCGCTCTTGGAGACGGGGCGCTTCCTGACGTTTCAGCCGATGCTTGTGATGCACCTGCCCCGCAGCCGGCAAGGCGATCAACCAGAGCCACGTCCGCCCCCGAGCCGCGCGATGGCGCGGCGCCATGTACCGGCCATCTGCCCCTGGCGCTCCCGCACGGCGGCGTGTGCCAAGCCCTCGCTGCGGCGAAGGTTGATCTCGCGGTCGAAGTATTGATCGAGGCCGGAGCGCCGGGCGACGCCTATCACCGTCACTGCTGCGAGCTCGTTGCGCAAGAAATCCATCATCCTGGATTCGCTGACCTCGTCCAAGGCCGAGGTCGCCTCGTCCATGATCACTACATCGGGCGGGTCGATCAGCAGGCGGGCAAAGGCCAAGCGCTGCTGCTCCCCGCCGGAGAGCGTGTGAGCCCACCCGTCCTCGTCATCCAAATGGCCGGCAAGGCGCGATAGCCCGCACCGTTTGAGGGCATCGAGCAACCTCTCGTCCGTCGTCTTCGGATCGGCGGCCGGGTAGAGAAGGGCGTGCCGCAAGGTGCCGGGCGGGATATACGGCCGCTGCAGCAGGAACACGATGCGGGTTCCCGGCGGGCGCAGAATGTGGCCGCTCCCCCACGGCCATAAGCCCGCCATGGCGCGCACCAGCGTGCTCTTGCCCGTCCCAGGCTCGCCGCGGATCAGAACGTTTTGGCCGCGCGGGATCACGATCTCGGGTCCATCGATCATGACC
>JBAPMW010000256.1:0-3634 GCA_049278815.1 Hyphomicrobiaceae bacterium | reverse complement strand
GGAGGCTCCCGCCGCAAGCGGCCCGGCCATCGATGCCATCGTCAAGTGGTTCGCTCCCGACAAGGGCTTCGGATTCGTTGAGCTGGCCGACGGTTCCGGCGACGCATTTCTCCATGTTGGCGTGCTGCAAGCGGCCGGACACGACGCAGTCGATGCGGAAACCAAGCTGAGCGTACAGGTCGGGCAAGGGCAGAAGGGCCGTCAGGTCACGGCGGTTCTTTCGGTCGAGCCGAGTGCCGGTGGGGCGTCGCGCCCGCCCGCGCGGCCCTCCCCGCGCCCGTCTTCCGACCGCCGCGAGCGCCCCGATCCGGCGACCGCCGTCGACATCGAAGGTACGGTGAAGTGGTTCAATCCCGAGAAGGGGTTTGGCTTCGTGGTCTGCGAGGATGGAGGTAACGATGTGTTCGTACACATCTCCATAGTCGAACGTGCCGGACTGCGCGGTTTGGACGAGGGGCAGCGGCTTGCGATGAAGGTGGTGAGGACCCAAAAGGGCCGCGAGGCTTCAGCCGTTACCTTGCTCAGCTAGCCGCGAGCGATCCATGCCCTCATCGTTCTTGCCTATCTCCGCGCTGCCAGAGATCGCCGAGCACATGGATGGCGCAGAACGCAGGCTCAAGGCCGACATCGCGCGGATGAAAAAGCTCCTTGCCGATCGAGGCGCAACGCTGCCCCTGTCAGTTGCCGAGGTCCCTCTTCAGCAAGCAAAGGATAGCCTCGACCTGCTGGCAGCTCATTCACGGCAGCTCACGCGCTGGGAAGAGGACGCGATCACCGACGCTGATCGCGCCGAGGTCGTGCGCCTGCGCGTAATCATCCCGGAAATCCGCCCACTTATTCAGCGATTGATCGCGCTTGCGACAGAGCTCGACAAGCGCGCCAAGACCGGTGCCGTGTCCCCACGCAAAAAGTGGCGGCACTGAGCGTTGAGCGAAGCCTAGCCGTCCAGCATGGCCAATGCTGCCCGCCGGTCACTCTGCTTCAGTTTGAGGAATAACGCGCGAGCGTTCTTGATGTCGCGTTCGGTGCCGCTTTCGGCCGCGGCCTTCATGGCAACGGTCGTAGGATGATCGGTGCCGCAGACAAACGCCAATGCCCTTGCCAGCCGTCCCATTGCGTCACGATCGATGGTTGCGTCGTCCATTCCGAGATCCCGTCGCAAATTGCTTCCCGTGACGATCGCAATCCCGGCAACCGAGACGGTGACGGAAAGACCGGTGATGCGACCGCTCACGCCGATACCCAGCGCAGGGCGAGATGTGGACAGTCTCGAAGGTCACTTTAATCGCCCTACGCCCGGACAGCCAATGCCAACGTCTCGGCCCTGGCGAGGGCGCCCGTCCCCCAGATTGTTGACGGAATTGCTGCGTCGTTGAGGTGGGAGGGGTCCGTGCCACCAACGGTCGCTCGGCAGCACCGCCCCTGCCGCCCCACTTGCAGTCCGACAAAGCTTCCCAGGCATTCTCGGTCCCGCCGCTCGGCGACGGGACATCGGGCGGACGACAGGTTCCAACTGTGATACTGACGCGCCCACACAAGTTGGGGGGTGGGACGGCACGCTGAAGGCGGCGAGCCGGCGCGGCGCGCACGGCATTGAGAAGCTCGTTGCCTACTACCAGCGGTTTGGCTTCAAGCGGTTGGGTGGTCCGTCGCGTGTCCGCGTGATGATGACGAGGTTGCCCCAGTGACTTTTGCAAAGATCGTGCGCGCATCCACACCACTTCAAGCCGCAGAAGAGTTGGTCACCTCGTCAAGCCTTCGGCGCAGCAGTGCAACGATGGTGCGCTCTGCCCTCGGGTGTTGATCGACGAGCAGTTGGATCCGGCGCACCGTGTCGGCCTCGGTACCGTTGTGCCGGGCAGCCTTCAAGGTATGGCTCAATGCGTCAACAGCATTCTGTGCAGTGAGCTCGTAGCCGTAACCGCGCAGCAGCCATTGCAGTGCTGCCAGGCCGACCGAGCGGGCAAATTCCGGCTTGCTCGCTGCGAAGTCTCGCGCAGCGCGCGTCAGCGTCTTTGGATCGCAGGGGCTCGTCCTCGCAAGCTCAGCCGCTTCGGCGAGAAGCCCTGCTGATTTCGCCGCGGCAAACCATCTGCCCTCCTCGCCGGGGGTTGCGTCGACCAGGTCAGCAAGGATCGCCTTCGGCTCGATCTGCGGATACTTGCTTGTCATCGCCTGGAACGTGGCCAGGTACGTGCTTTGGCGGTTCGCCTCCAACGCGTATCGATCATAGGCCTCGCGCCATAGGCGTTCGGACAGCAAGATCGCCTCGCACGCCAATGAAATCCGGCCGTCGGGTTGGTTGAGCCCGCGTGTGTCCTCGGCGTAGCGGATCGCCGCCGCGGTCTTGCCCTGCGCGACCAGTGCGCGCACGCCCCACTGACGATCATGCCAGAATTTGTATGGCGCCAGGTCCAACAGGTTCAGCAAGTCCTCATACCGCCCGGCGGCATACAATGCGCTCAGGCAGGCAGCGGTGCCCTTGAAGTGGCCTCCACGTGGCAGGTCCGGGCTCCACGTCAATCGCACGCCCTCGATAAAGCGATCCGCCCACCGCGAGGCGCGCTCGGGCGTGACGCATAATTCGCCCCAGTGATCGGGGGCAACTCGATGTAGGGTATGTCGTCATCCTCGATGGCGCACCATAACCGCTCGAGCCATTTATCTCTCAGGTTGTCGCTCGCCGGGGCTTGCGCAACGATCGGCACCAGCGTCTCAATTGCGTGGTTGACCGCCGTGCCAATGGCGCCGGACGAGCTGTCCACGTGCTCAAGGGCGCCTGAGACCTTCTCAAGAAAGATCACGGTACCTTCGGCGCCAAGGACCTTGTCCTTGCGGGCTGCCTTCTTGATTTCCGCCACGGCCTCCTTGATGCGCTTGATCGGCAAATCCGAGCGCCATCCGAATGCGCTGGCCCGGAATCGCGATCGAAAAGTCCAACTTTGCGCCTTGGCCGCCGCCATTGGCTGTTCCCCCAAACCTGGGATGATGTTCGGCACCGATCAGTGCAAAGGTCCGTCCGGTTGCCAGTTGATCAAGCTGTTCGCGTCTTGAGCCGCCAAGCGCTGTTTCACCACTTCTCTGGCTTGCTGTTCGCCAACTTCGGAGACGAGATCCTCCCAGGCTTGTGTGTCTGCCATCCTGGCAATGAAGTCATCGGTCAGTACATCCAGCTCAGCATCCGTGAACGGCGTTTTGCGGTCATTGCGTGGGTCGAGCCAGGACGGCTCAGAACTCGCCTGCGTCTTGTCTTTCATGTCCTGCCCCAGTTCCGTTCCTCGTGTTAGAACCACAGCACATCATGTCGATTGTGTCTGCCATTCGAGATCAAGAGTACGGTTCGCCATCTTGGCATCGAGTCGATGGTGCTTTCGAAATCACCGAGAAGATCGCAATCTGATCCGTGACGCAATACTCCGATCAGCGGACGTGACCGGCGACGGGCTCCGGGTCGCCGGTGGACGATGGGTGAGGTCCGCTCTTGTATAGCCCTGCCGAGCGGCTAACGGCAGCGAAGTGCTAAACCAGCCTGATTGCTGCGCAATCCGGCCGGTACCGCGGCCATCTTGGAGGTTCCGAAGTTCTGGTGAGGGAACGTCAGCCGCGCCGCGCCGCCTTGATCGCGGCAACGTCG
>JBAPMW010000255.1:0-11529 GCA_049278815.1 Hyphomicrobiaceae bacterium | reverse complement strand
TGCAATTCAGACAACTTCAGTGTTGGCCGAATTGTCTCCACGCGGTCGCCCTGGGGTTGCGCCGCCTCAGCGGTGCGGTCTCGGCTACGCCCGCCATCGGCTCGATGTTGCGATTTCTTCGTCATATGCTCCCGTACGGGAACATATGACCTGCGGATGCAATTTTCAAGTCTAAAAGACCCCGTACGGGAGCCTATGCCGTATTGGTACCGATCGGGATCAATACGGCTGACAACGATGGATTATACGCCCGACTTGATCCCGCACGGGAGCGAGTTGGGCCGACCTTGGTGCGTCGGCAAACCAGTAGAGTGCCCAGCAACTCCCTGCGGGGCAGTCCCCATCAAGCCTGCTTCGCGGCGCGGCTGAGCGGTACGTGGGGCGGCAGCGTCACCCACGGGTGGCGGCACTCTTCCCAGACGGCGACCGCCGGCGGAGGGAAGCTCGGGTCGGCGAAGGCGCCGATGGCAACGGTGACAAGATCGGGAAATCCCGTATTGTCCCAGTAGACGGTGGAGCCACATACCGGACAGAAGTGGAAGGTGAGCGTGTTGCCGCTGTCGGCCTTGCGCGTCCACTTCATGGTGCCGCCCTTGACCGTCACCTGCTTGCGGGCGAAGCGCGCCTGGTTGCTCAGGACGGCGCCGGTGCGGCGCTGACACTCAAGGCAGTGGCACATTGAGATGCGCACGGGCTCGCCTTCGATCGTGAGGGCGAGCTGGCTGCAGCTGCATGTCGCACGTCGCAAGGTGGTCGGCATGGTGGGGAGTGGCTCCGCGGACGATCGAGGGGCCACTGTAACGGACGGACAGGCAGAAACGCCATGGCCACGCAGCCGTTGACCTGGGGACCGCCGCCAAACCACCTAGCATGGTGGTCGCAACCTCCGCGAGTGATGAGCCAAGCCATGAAAATCCCTGGCCCCGATCATTCCATCACCATCGAGCCCAACCCGAAGCGCGTGCGCGTCACCTTTGGCGGCCGCGTCGTCGCCGACACGCGCCGCGCAGTCGTCCTGCGCGAGGCGGGCTACAAGCCGATCCAGTACATCCCGCGCGCCGACCTCGACATGACCCTGTTCGAGCGCACGGACCGCGCGAGCTACTGCCCGTACAAGGGCGAGGCGTCCTACTTCAGCCTCAAGGTGGACGGCCGCGTCTCGGAGAACGCGGCGTGGAGCTACGAGGCGCCGTATCCTGCGGTGGCGGAGATCAAAGAGTGCCTGGCATTTTATCTGACCCGGGTGGAGGGAATTGAGGAGTCTGACGAGTAATATAGGACCGGCTGTTGTGATCACCCGCGTCGTTGATCAACGCCCCGTGCTCCAAGTTATCCTCGCAAGGGCTACAGAGCCTGCCTGCCCATCAAGGGAAGCGGTTGCTCCCCGAGCATGGCCTTGGCCACGACGTCGCGCGCCAGCTCCGGATCGAGGGAATGCGCGGCGATCAGGTCGCGGCATTCCGCGACGATCAGATCCGCGTCCTGCATGATCTTCAACTCTTTGAAGCGGTCTTGCCGATACAGGCCCATGCTCTGGCCAACAATTTCGAGGAGGTTGACGATACGGAACGGCCAGTCGCGCTCATGCGCGCACAGGGCGCGATGATCGGAATGGTACACTGCCGCCAGGGCCTCGACGCCGGCGTCGCGCGCGGCCTCGAGCTCGCTGAGCTCCAGCTTGCGCCGGTAGTCCGGAAGCACAGCGAGACTGACACTCTGCAGGCCGACGGCCGGCTGATCGAGATCGACCAGCGTCACGCCGGGTACCGCCTGCAGGATGTCGGTCGCGGCCTCCATGACGCTGGCGACGCCGGGGTGCTTGTGAAGCGCGACGCGCAGCTCGACCCGGTCCCGCAGGTGCGGCTTCAGGTCGTCGAGCCGGGCCCGCAGGAAGCGGATGAAGGGCGTCATCTCGAAGGGTCGCGCACCGCGCTGCCTCTCGAGGGCCGGCAGCGTCGTCTCGGTAAACTGGACGTAGCAGCTCGGGCACCACGACAGCACCTGCCCCGATTTGCTGTGCGCCATCTTCTCGATCGACGTCGCCCCCATGCGGCCGGACATTTCCACATCGCCCGCGCGCATCTGCATGATGCCGCAGCAATGGCTCGGCCCGCCCATGACCTGGTAGCTGATGCCGAGCGTGTCCATCATGTCGAGGGCAAGCAGCGCGATGTGCGGCGTCTTGAGCACGTTGCAGCCGGTGTAGAACACGAAATCCGGCGGCTCGCTCGGCTTCGCCACCGATGCCGCCCCCTGTCCCAGCCGTTCCAGCACTGCGGCTTCGAGCTGCAGGCGGGAGAGGACGGCGACGTCCTGACTCGTGCTCCGGTATTTCAGCACACCGTCGCGCCGCCGCTCGGGCAGTCCGCTCGTGTGCCTCGACATCGCGACGCGCGCCATCGCCAACAGAAATCGCGGGTTGACGCCGTAATCGCACGCCTTGATGCACTCACCGCTTAGCGTGCAGGAGGCGGCCCATCGGCGCGAGCCGTCGGGACCGTCGCCGGTGCGCACGATATCGAGGACGCCGGCAATCACGTCCGGCGGCCTCACGTCAGCGATACCGGCCGGCTGCACGCTCGGGCAAACCTCGACGCACTTGCCACATTCGATGCACGCATCGAGCATCTGGTCTACGCGACTGTTCAGTGCCGCCTCGAAGGACATGCCGTTCATCAGCTGCGACTCCCCTGATGCCGCCAAGCTTATCGTATCGCGATTGCGTCGTATTGTCTCTTCGTATGCTGCCTCCCGGCATGCCGAGATCCGGGGCTCCTGCAACGGCAGACTACCTTGACGGGTGCGGCCGTGCGTAGTCGGGAATTCTGAAGCGCCGGCGATACGCCCCCGGCGGCAGGCCTGTGACGCGCTTGAAGAGGCGGCGGAAGAACGCAGGCTCCTCGTAGCCGACCTGCCAGCCGATCTCGTCGACCGAGGCCTCGGTGCGCTCGAGCCGGCGCTTGGCATCCTCGATCCTCAGGCGCTGCACATAGGCGATCGGGCTCAGGCCCGTCGCGCTCGTGAAGCGGCGCTTGAAGGTGCGCTCGGTCAGCCCGCTGCGCCGGATCATCTCCTCCAGCGGATTGGCCACCGCGGCATGCGTGGCGATCCAGTCCTGGGCCGCCTGGACGGCGACGTCGCCGTGATCGTTGCGCCCCTCGAACACGATGTACGGCGCGAGCCCGTCCTGATGCCATTGCAGGGCGAAGAGTCGCGCAACGGCCTGTGCCGCGGTCGCTCCGGCGTGGCGGCCGATCAAATACAGCGCCAGATCGTGCCAGGTCATGGAGGCGCCCGACGTGATCAGCTCCTCGCGCCTGCCGGAGACGACCAGGACGCGCTCGGGGTGGATCGGCACCTCCGGGAAGGCTGCTGCAAAGGCCCGGGCGTAGCCGAAGTGCACGGTCGCATCCATGCCGTCGAAGAGGCCCGTCTCTGCGAGCAGGAAGATGCCCGAGCAGGCCGAGCACAGCAGGGCACCGCGCCGATGCATCGCGCCAAACCAGTCGATCAGCTCGGGATGGCGGCCCTTCTGCCAGCCCTCCCGGCCCAGCCAGATCGAGGGGACGATGACGATGTCCGTCGCATCGACCGCGCCGATACCCCGGCGTACCGCGACCGGCACACGGCTGGCGAGCTCCAGCGGACCAGGTTTCAGTCCGACGATCTCGACGTGGAAGGGCGGCCCGTCGAACGATGCGTCGCCCATCTTGGACATCACGGCGAGGGCGTTCATCACGTCGAACAGGCCGGTCAGCGTCGAGATCGCCGCCTCGGGAATGGCGACGAGGCTCACGTGGAGCGGCTCCGATCCGGTCGGGGCGGCGTGTCGCGGCATTCGGCTTCCTAAGTCTGGTCGGAATCGTAGGGTGCGACAAGGCGGCAGCGGCATCGCACCGATTGACACCGTCTGACGGGCGCGGGTCGGTGCAATACAGGCTATGGCGCCCTTGCACCCTACGTCGTGAGCCCGCGTGGCACAAACGGACCGATTCTGGACCGTGCGGCTCTGCCTCTGCCCCGAATGCGCCGGTAGTCCTCCGCCAAGCGTCGGCTCAATTCTTGGACAGGAGACACGGACATGGAGAATGTTAAGTCCACCCCGATCGACCCCGCGAAGCTCGATGCGCTGGTCGCGCGCGCGGTCGGAGACCTCTCGGCCGGCTACGGCGGCGTGATGGTGAGCCTCGGCAACCGGCTCGGCCTGTACAAGGCGATGGCCGGTGCAGGCCCGCTCAGCGCACGCGAGCTGGCCGGCCGCGCCAAGTGCGCGGAGCGCTACGTCCGCGAGTGGCTCAACTCGCAGGCAGCCGGAGGCTATGTCGCCTATCACGCGGTCAGCGATACCTACGAGCTGACGCCGGAGCAGGCCCACGTGCTGGCCGACGAGGACAGCCCTGTATTCATCCCCAACGCCTGGAACACGCCCGCCTCGATGTGGGCGGACGAGGACAAGGCCGAGGAAGCATTCCGCACCGGCAGGGGCATTCCCTGGGGCGATCATGACGGCCGGCTCTTCTGCGGGGTCGCCGCTTTCTATCGCAACGGCTACAAGGCGAGCCTCGTCCCGCAATGGCTGCCGGCTCTCGAAGGGGTCGTCGGCAAGCTCGAGGCCGGCGCCCTCGTGGCCGATATCGGCTGCGGTCACGGGCATTCGACGGCGCTCATGGCCGCAGCCTTCCCGGCCTCGCAGTTTCGTGGCTTCGACACGCATGCGCAATCCGTTGCCGAGGCGAGGGAGGTCGCCTCCAAGGCCGGCGTTGCCAAGCGGGCAACCTTCGCGACCGCGGGGGCCAACGATTATCCCGGCACGGGCTACGACCTGATCTGCTTCTTCGACTGCCTGCACGACCTGGGCGATCCTGTCGCCGCGGCGGCGCACGCAGCCGAGGCGATAGCCCGCGACGGCACCGTGATGCTGGTGGAGCCCTTCGCCAACGACCGGGTGGAGGACAACATCTCGCCTGTGGCGCGGATGTACTACGCCGCCTCCACCACGATCTGCTGCGCCCACGCGATCTCCGAGGGCGGTCGCCTGGTGCTCGGCGCGCAGGCCGGGGAGGCGCGGCTGGTGGACGTCTTCCGCAAGGCCGGCTTCACCCGCTTCCGCCGCGCGGTGGAGACGCCGTTCAACCTGGTCCTGGAAGCGCGACTGTAGCCCGACCACGAGCAAGGCACC
Source organism: Hyphomicrobiaceae bacterium (assembly GCA_049278815.1). Classification (GTDB taxonomy): domain Bacteria; phylum Pseudomonadota; class Alphaproteobacteria; order Rhizobiales; family Hyphomicrobiaceae; genus AWTP1-13. Next base: position 6,350 of record JBAPMW010000255.1, on the reverse strand, counting down.
GGAGGCCGGCCACAATGCGGTCGGCTTCCGCAACCGTCTGGGTCCATCGCAATGTCTCTTGCATCTGCGGAGCCTGTGTCCACAGCCAAACCTGTGGCGGATGCCGATTGGCGCCTGCGCCTCGAGGAGGGGCGCGCACTCGTCCGACTCGCGGCGCCGATTACGCTGATCGCGCTCGTCAACATGGGCATGAGCGTCACCGATGCCGTGATGGTCTCGGCGCTCTTCGGCACCGACGCGTTCGCCGCGGTGGCGGTCGGCAGCGATTTCTACTCGATCGTCTTCTACCTGAGCGCCGGCACCCTCGGCGGCGTCGCCCCGTTCTATACGGCGGCGGTCACGCGCGCCGATAAGGACGAGCGTGCGCGCCTTGAGCGGATCGGCTGGATGATGGTGGGCCTGCTCGCGGTCCTGACCGTGCCGCTGGTCTGGCTGGCCCCCGTCTGGCTGGAGAGATTCGGCCTCGATCCGGGTCTGCTCGCGCAGAGTCAGGGCTACACGCGCGCCATGGCGCTGACGCTCATCCCGATGCTCGGTGTCATGCTCTACCGCACGATCCTGACGGCCGCCGAGAAGCCCAAGGTCTTTCTGAAGGTCACGCTGGCGATGCTGCCGCTGAACGCGGTCGCCAACTACGTCCTCATGACCGGTGCCGGCCCCTTCCCGGCCCTGGGTCCTACGGGAGCCGGCGTCGCGACCCTGCTGGTGGCCGCGGCAAGCCTCGCCGTGCTCGCCATCATCGCCCGCCGCACCGCGTCCGGCGGGTCCGCGCCATTCCGCGCTGAGGCGTCGCTCGACTGGCGCCGCATGGTCGCGGTGCTGCGCGTCGGCATCCCCATCGGGATCGCCACCGTGACCGAGGTCGGCATCTACCTCGCCGCGACGCTCTACGCCGCCAGGCTCGGCGCCGCCGATGTGGCCGCGCACACGCTGACATTGCGGACGGCGGGCATTGCCTACGCTGTGCCGGCGGCGCTCCTGCAGGCGTCGATGGTGCGCATGGCTCGCGCGGAGAACCTGGAAGATGCGCGGGCCGGCCAGGCGGTGATCGCCAGCAGCCTCGGCCTTTCGCTCATCCTTGGAGCGGCCATCTTCCTGCTTCTCGCAGGCACCGCCGCACCGCTGGCGGGCAGCTTCTTCGACGACAGCGCGGCGGGCGGGGCGGCGGCGCAGATCGCACTCGGCCTCTTGCTCCTGCTCGGCCTGATCGAGCTCGTTGCCAATCCCGGCCTGGCGGCCGCGGGACTGCTGCGGGGGCGGAAGGATACGCGCGCACCCATGGTATACGTGCTGCTGGGGTATTGGATCGTCAGCGCGCCGCTTGGCGTCTATCTCTGCGAGGTGCAGGAGATGGGCATCCTTGGGATCTGGCTCGGGCTCGCGACAGGCACCCTGGCGACCGCTGCCCTGACGCTCGCACGCCTGCTCGCGGGGCGTCGATAGCGACTGCTGTCGCCCACTGACTGGCGAGCTGCTCGGAATGACCACTTGTGGTCCAGTCAGGGGCGGGCACGGAAGCGATGCCCTGGTGCCGGAGCACCTCTTTCTGCTGCTCCTCGCGACGGCCCGGTGTGCAAGTGTCCTCTTAATAGACCCGCAGGATCGTGACCTCGGGGCTCACGTACACAATGGGGAAGGTCCGAAGATACTGGCTCCGTGCCCCGTTCTGGGGGAGCCAGGCGAATCGCAGGTCGTTTGCTCCCCTGCGGGCGTGCAGAACGATGTACTTCACCTTGGCGTCGACGAGTTGGCGGCGCAGGGCCTCGAAATCCGACGTTTCCAACCGGTCCCGTAGAGACCGGACGACGTTGCGTGATGTGTTGCCATGCAATATCGGGCGACTATGGCAGGCCGCCTGCTGCGTCATGTAGAAGTTCCCCTCGTTGTAGCCGCTGGGCAGATCGAGGACGGCGAAACCCTTTTCAGGATCGTCGCGTACGATTGCGAGGCCCGTGGAGCAGGCTATGGGGGTTACTGCAAGCTGGCGCACGGGGGCGAAATCCAGCACGACCAGCAGGGCCAGCGCACCCATCCCGCTGCGGGCCACGCGACCCGGCCGATGCTTCAACGCCAGTCCGATCGCGTGACCCACGCCGACCGCCAGGAATATATAGACCAGGACGATCGCCCGCGAAGGTGTCCGGACGTTGTTGAAAAAGGGCAACTGAGACAGAACGGTACCCGGCATGGGAACAGTCCTGGAGCCCAGCACATGAAGAGAATCGCCGGCGGCCAAGGTGCAAAAAACCGCCATGCCACACAGGACATAGAGCACAAGCTGCTTGCTCTTCTCAGGCGCGGCGAAACACAGCCATGCCAGCAGAGCTATATTGACCAACCCCAGGTAGATCGTAGCCTCCCATTCATTGCCGGTCAGACGGGTATAAATACCGTCAGCCAGCGGCCCAAGAGCGTGATACGACGGAAACGCAAAGTATGCAAAGAGGTCAGCAACGTACTTGTCGCTTCCTTCGATGTAGACCGAGGCGCTACCTAACGCTGTGCGCACCATCGGAAGCAAAACTGGCGCCAGCATTGCAAAAGCACCCGCGAGAATGGCGGCGGGCGTGACCAGTTGCCATCCGCCCGGCAGCGCGCGGTCACGGGCAGCCAGGTAGATAACGTGGAAAGCCATGAAATAGGCCAAGTAGAAGAGGTAGTACCAGCAGGACAACGCGCTGAGGACATAAAAGACTGTCGCACCCAGGATCGATAGCAGGCTTTTTCTCTCGATGGCCAGCAGGTAGAACAGGATGAAGAACGGAATGAATTCTATCGACGAAACACCTGCATGGTGCATCGCATGTTGCATATGAGATGGATTGAAAGCAAAGACAAACCCGCCCAGCAGTGCCCCGGCATTGCTCCCCGTGAGATGCCGCACCAGATAGAAGGCGCCTGTGCCAGCCAGGGGGAACGAAATCAGCAAGCTAAGGTTCTGCATTGACACCAGCGATATCGCATCGGTTCCGCCGAACAACTTCCAAAGGAAAGCGATGGCAAAGACTTTCGGATAGGCGAACGAATGATAGTATAACGGAGTTCCATCTGGAAACCGTATCAGATTTGTGAAGAAGAAATTTGAGTCGGCTGAGACGGCCGCATACCACGTGTTCCAGAAATCCTGCATATTGTCTTCCGGCGGCCCGAGCAACGCCGAGTGAAGATGCGGCATCCATTGCCAAAAGAGGATCGCCGTCGCCGCCGTAAACAGAGAAAAGACCCCAACGAACACTGCAAACGGTTCTGCTGGACGACAGGCTCGAGCCCACCCCGCGCTGCCGGACCGGACGGGGAGCGCAGCGACGCCCACCATTGCTCGTTTCATTTCAGGCTTCCCCTGGTCTGGTACGCGGCAAGCAACACCTTCCGTGAAGCGCGACGCTAACGAACCACACAGGATTGAGCGCACGCATGCTGAGTCCGGGAGATTGGAATCCAACTGCGAGTTCAACGGGGATCGGCGTCGGCCTTGCAAATCATAATGCAGCAGCAGGGCCACGGCTTATCAGACTGCCGGCGGCACGGCTTGCCCGGCACTGGGGCGATGTCCTCGCAAAAAGTGTTTTGCCGCCATGTCGACGCGCGCACGTTGGGTTTGGCGCCAAGCAGACGACCGCCGGCCAGCAATGATGATAAGCGATTTTCATTCGCGCGGAACGGGCCGTCGCAGATCTCCACAACCATATTGGCCAAGCCCGGCTGGACGAGGCTCGATTACGTTCGACCAGGGACATGGGGCGCCTTAGCGGCAGCGGGCTTGTGTGAAGGCCGGCCAGATGACCCACCCATGGCGGGGCCCACATCGTTTGGTGCGCCTGAGCGACCAAAGCGGCGCGTACGGCTCAGGTCCGAAGGACCAGGACGGCCGATCAGCGTGAAAGCATGAGTTTGAGAGGTCGCGTCGCCGGCCCCTCTGCCTCGTAGCCCTGCGCGACCAGGCAACCCTGCGCCGCATCGGCCGCGAGGGCGAGCCGCGTCTCCTTGTTGAGGATTGGCCAATGCAGCCAGGTCAGGTCAAGCGCGCCCGGTGCAATCTGCATTGCGGCCAGGCGGCTCGCGTTCTCGAACGCGCTGTGGTGCCGGGGGTGCCACTCCGGCGTCTGCCACTCGTTCGCCGCGCAGGCCGGCTTGAGCAGGACCCGCGCTGCGGTTTCGCGGCGCTCAATAACGCAGACCTCGCTCGCCCGCACACCCGCGAGGGTGTAGACGGCCGGGGTGCAGATCGGCGTCGTCTCCAGCATGCGGCGGGCCGCAGCGAAGTCGGGTGCCTCCTCGAATACGCGCCGCAGCAGATGGATCGGCTGCACGTGGTGCGAGCGCCAGACGTGGCGCTTGCTCAAGAGCCAGTCAATGGCAAAAATGCCCGTCCGCTTCCTTATGGTCGGCTGATTGATCGCGGCAGCGAACCGCCCGGGTGCCATCGCCTGCAGGACGCCGGTAAAGCCTGGCCAGGTCAGAGAAACCCAGGGGCCGAAGGCGCTCGCGATCCGCGCCGCAACGATGTGCCGACCAAGACCGTTCACGTCCCAGTCGAGGGCGCGCAGGAGCCGCGCGCTGATACCCTCCTCCATGCCCGGCTTCGCAGCGGTCGTGCATCCCCATTCGTAGTGGACATTGAGAAAATACGCGCCTGGGCGCACGCTGAGGCTTGCGAGCTGATCGAGCTCGGGCAGATAGGGGGACTGCGCGCGGCTGAGCCAGCGGCGGGAAATGGCGTCGGCCAGTCGCAGCCCGAACGTGGGGACGCCGGCGGTCGCGGCATCGAGCATCGCGTAGGCGCGTTCACGGCCGGCGAGATGCGCTGTTTCGATCGCAAAGGCAGGGCCGACATCGAAGACGGGGATCTCCGGCAGGTCTTCGTGTCTTTCTGCAGCCGCCTGCTGTGCGTGGGCCACGGCCCGTCCTCGCCTGTCTGCTCACCCACCTGAACGTGGTGACAACTACGGCATCGCGCAAGCCGAGCAGCGTCATGCAGGCGCGCGAGAAACCCGGACAGGATGCGCCGAGATTGCGCCCGGTATTGCGCCCGGTATTGCGCCATGACGCAGGCGATGCGCCTTCATGCCCCTCCGGCATATCTGCATTGACGTCCGGCGGGATGCGCCACTGCCTCCGGAGCTTGGCCCGCCGCGCGAATTCTGCGCATACTCGCGCGGAGAGTGAAAACGCGGAAAGCCTGATCATGCATGTCTCCGTGGCAGGCGCCATCGATTGCGATCTGCATCCGCCCATGCCGGGCGTCACGGGGCTGCTGCCCTTTCTTGACGACTACTGGCGCGACCAGATCAGCAACCGGCACATCGACAAGCTGCCGTTCCAGCTCTCGAGCTATCCGTCCACCTCGCCCTTGTCGGCGCGGCCCGACTGGCGGCCGGCGCCAGGACAGACTTTGGGGCAGAAGCCGGGGGCCGAGCCGATCCGCGCGCACGTTCTCGACCCGCTGGGGCTCAGCTACGCCATCTGCAACCCGCTGCACGGCGCGGTCGCGCTGTTCAACAACGACATGGCGGCGGCGCTGTGCTCGGCGGTCAACGACTGGGTGGCCAAGGAGCTCCTGGACGCCGAGCCGCGGCTGCGGGCGTCGATCCTGCTGCCCGCGCACGACGTGGAGCTGGCGCTGCGCGAGATCGAGCGGCTGGCGCCTGACAGACGCTTCGTGCAGGTGCTGTTTCTCGCCATGGGCGAGGCGCCGCTCGGCCGCCGCTCCAACTGGCCGCTGTTTGCGGCCTGCGAGAGGCACCGGCTGGCCGTGGGCATCCACGCCGGCAGCACCTACCGCCATGCGCCCACCTACGCCGGCTGGCCGTCATATCGGGTGGAGGACTACGTGGCCCAGTCCGGGGCCTTCGAGACGCAGCTGTTGAGCCTGATCGCCGAGGGGGTGTTTCAGAAATACGCGGACCTCAAGGTGGTGCTGATGGAATCGGGCTTCGCCTGGCTGCCGCACTTCCTCTGGCGGGTGAACAAGACTTGGCGCGGCACTCGCCCCGAGGTGCCGTGGATTGACCGGCCGCCCGCGGAGATCGTGCGCGACCACGTGCGTTTCACGCTGCAGCCGGTGGACGCGCCGAAGGGTGAGCCGAAGGTGCTGGCCCGCCTCATCGAGCATGTCGGGTTCGACGATTTCCTGCTGTTCTCCACCGACTATCCGCACTGGCAATTCGACGGCGAGGATGTCTTGCCGGAGGGGCTGGGCGCGAGCACTATCGACAAAATGCTGGTCGACAATGCGCTCGACACCTATCCGCGCCTGCGCGAGGCGGCGGGGGGCGGCGCGGCCCACGGTGGCTCGGAGAGCGAGGAGACGGTGTCATGAACGTGCCGGTCCGGCAGCCGGTGGCGGCGCA
>JBAPMW010000254.1:0-3033 GCA_049278815.1 Hyphomicrobiaceae bacterium | reverse complement strand
GTCTTCAACCTGCCGGTACGGCAGTTCCCCGAGCTCACCAACACCAAGATCAGCATCACCACCGCCTACCCGGGCGCCAATGCCGACGTGATCAGGGGCTTTATTACGACGCCGATCCTGCAGGCGGTGGCGAGCGCCGAGGGCATCGACACGCTCACCTCCAAGTCGAACCAGAGCGTCAGCACCATCGAGCTGAACCTCCGTCTCGATGCCAACGCCGACCGCGCGGTGTCCGACGTGCTGTCGAAGGTCCAGCAGGTGAAGGCGCAGCTGCCGCGCGAGGCGATGGACCCGGTCGTGGTGCGCCAGACCGGCGACCCCATCGCGCTGATGTACATGTCGTTCAACAGCACGGTGATGTCGTCCTCGCAGATCACCGACTACCTGACCCGCGTGGTGCAGCCGCGCCTGCAGACCATCGAGGGCGTGGCCCAGGCCCAGGTGTTCGGCGCCCAGACCTTCGCCATGCGCGTGTGGCTCAACCCGGACAAGATGGCGGCGCACGCCGTCACGCCCCTCGATGTGCGCAAGGCGCTCGCAGACAACAACTTCGTCACGGCCGCCGGCCAGGTGAAGGGCGACTTCGTCCAGACCACCATCAACGCCGAGACGACGATCACGGACCCCGCCGCGTTCGCCAAGCTGGTGGTGGCCACGCGCGGCGACGCCTTGATCCGGCTGGATGACATCGCCACCGTCGAGCTCGGCCCCGAGGCCGTTGCCATGTCGACGGCCTTCGACGGCAAGAAGGCGGTGTTCGTCGGCATGTACGCCAACCCGGCCGCCAACCCGCTGACCGTGATCGCCAAGGTGCGCGAGGCGTTCCCCGACATTCAGCGCCAGCTGCCGCCGGGCCTGGAAGGGGCCATCGCCTACGACGCCACCAAGTTCATCGAGGCCTCCATCCGCGAGGTGGTGACCACGCTCCTGGAGGCGGCGCTGATCGTGGTGGCGGTGATCTTCCTGTTCCTCGGCAACCTGCGCTCCACGCTCATCCCGATCGTCACCATTCCGCTGTCCCTGGTCGGCGTGATGTTCGCGCTCCTGGCACTGGGCTATTCCATCAACCTCCTCACCCTGCTCGCCCTGGTGCTGGCCATCGGCCTCGTGGTCGACGACGCCATCGTCGTGGTGGAGAACATCCACCGCCATATCGAGGAGGGTGCCCAACCATTTGACGCGGCGCTGGCGGGCGCGCGCGAGATCGCGGTGCCCGTCATCTCCATGACCATCACCCTGGCCGCGGTCTACGCCCCCATCGGCTTCGTCTCCGGCCTCACCGGCACGCTGTTCCGCGAGTTCGCCTTCACGCTGGCGGGCGCGGTCATCGTCTCGGGCGTGATCGCGCTCACGCTGTCGCCGATGATGGCCTCCAGGCTCCTGAAGCCGCAGAGCCACGCGGGCTGGCTCGGCCGCACCCTGGACCGCCTGTTCGACGGCCTGCGCCGGCGCTACCACCGGCGTCTCGATCGCACGCTCAGCCGCCGCCCCGTCACGCTGGTCACGCTGGTCGCGGTGATGGCCGCCACCGGCATCATGTATGCGACCACCCAGGCCGAGCTGGCGCCTGAGGAGGACCAGGGCTTCCTGATGAGCATGGTGCAGGTGCCGCCCACTGCCAACCTCGACTACCTCGAGCAGGCCACGCGCCAGGTCGGCAAGGTCTTCGATTCGGTGCCGGAGAAGGACCACCTGTTCACCATCAACGGCTTCCCCGGCCCGCAATCGTCCTTCTCGGGCCTCATTCTGAAACCGTGGGGCGAGCGCACGCGCTCGCAGAAGGAGCTGCTGCGCAGCTTGCAGGGCCCGGTCTCCGGCGTTGCCAACGCGCAGGTGTTCACCTTCGGCCCGCCGTCGCTGCCGGGCTCCATCGGCGGCCCGCCGGTGCAGTTCGTGATCACGACGACGGCGGATTACACCCAGCTCGCCCCGGTGCTGGACAAGATGCTCGACGAGGTGCGCAAGAGTGGCCTGTTCATCTTCGCGGTGGGCGACCTCAAGTTCGAAACGCCGCAGATCGAGCTGAAGATAGACCACGACAAGGCCAACCGCCTCGGCATCACCATGCAGGACCTGGGCGGGTCGCTGGCCACGCTGCTGGGCGGCAACTACGTCAATCGCTTTAACCTGTATGGCCGCGCCTACCAGGTGATCCCGCAGGTGCCGCGCGAGTACCGGCTCACGTCAGACTGGCTGCAGCGCTATCAGGTGCGCACCGGCTCCGGTGCCCTGGTGCCGCTCGCCAGCGTGGTCTCCGTCGGGCAGTCGGTGCAGCCCAACACGCTCACCACCTTCCAGCAGCTCAACTCGGCCACCCTGCAGGGCGTGCCCTTCCCCGGGCGCACGGTGGGCGAGGCGCTGGATTTCCTGAAGGCGAAGGCCAAGGAGCACCTGCCCTACGGCTTCACCTACGATTTCCAGGGCGAGAGCCGGCAGTACGTGCAGGAGGGGAGCACGCTGGTCCTCACCTTCGTGTTCGCGCTCATCGTCATCTACCTGGTGCTCGCGGCTCAGTACGAGAGCTTCCGCGATCCGCTCATCATCCTGATCGCGCTGCCCACCGCCATGTTCGGCGCGCTGTTGCCCATGAATGCCGGCCTCGCCAGCATCAACATCTACACCCAGGTCGGTCTCGTCACCCTGATCGGGCTCATCTCCAAGCACGGCATCCTGATGGTGGACTACGCCAACCACCTCCAGGAGAACGAGGGGCTCTCCCGCCGCGAGGCGATCCACAAGGCCGCCGGCATCCGGCTGCGGCCGATCCTGATGACCACCGCCGCCATGGTGGTCAGCATGGTGCCGCTCCTGACCGCCAACGGCGCCGGCGCCGCCAGCCGCTTCTCCATCGGCCTCGTCATCGCCGCTGGCATGACCATCGGCACGCTGTTCACCCTGTTCGTGACGCCCGTGGTCTACACCTACATCGCCCGCGACCACGCCGCCCACCGCGCCCGCGCCGGGGCCGCACCGGCGCCGCAGGGGCAGCCGGCGGAGTGAGGTTGGGCGCGGGGGCGTAGGGTGGGTTAGCGC
>JBAPMW010000253.1:0-2133 GCA_049278815.1 Hyphomicrobiaceae bacterium | reverse complement strand
CCTCCCCGTAATCCGCTTGAGGCTCGGGGAAGGGACGCCCGGCTGAAGGCCTATTCGGACCTTCTGCAACGACTCCAAGCGTTCCGGTCATTGCGTCAGGCCCAGCGCACATTCAGTGTTGACGCGTCCGGCAATTTGCGAGGGCGGGATGGACGCGAGACTGCAAAGACGGGTGCAGCGATACGGCTGGGACAAGGCCGCGTGCCACTATGAGCGCTCTTGGCAGGCTCAGCTCGAGCCGGCACAGACAGCCCTGCTCGAAATGGCTTGCCTGGTTCCCGGCGAGCGGGTCCAGGACGTTGCCTGCGGCACGGGTCTGGTGACGCTGCGGGCCGCTGCTCTCGTCGGACCCAATGGCACGGTCATCGGCACCGACTTGTCGGAGGATATGGTCGTAACGGCGCGCGACAGTGCTCGTGGTCGAGGCATCCCCAACGTCACCTTCAGGCGCAAGGATGCCGAGGAGATCCAGTTCGACGCCGACGCATTCGACGTTGCCCTGTGTGCACTCGGTCTGATGTATGTCCCCGATCCCGAGAAGGCGCTCGTCGAGATGCATCGCGTCTTGCGACCCGGCGGACGCGCCATCTGCGCTGTCTGGGGCCAGCGCAGCAGGTGCGGTTGGGCAGAGATTTTTCCCATCGTCGACGCGAGCGTGCACTCGGAGGTCTGTCCGATGTTCTTCCGGCTCGGAACGGGCGATGCCTTGGAGCGCGCGCTCGCATCGGCGGGTTTCCGCGCCATCACCAGCAAGCGCCTGGAAACGCGCCTTGACTACGCCAGCGCCGCGGAGGCGTGCGAGGCGGCGTTCGTAGGCGGACCTGTTGCCCTCGCCTACAGCCGTTTCTCGGAGTCGATGAAGGCTGAAGCGCACAAGGAATACCTCGACACTCTGTCGCCCTATCGAGAGGGCCAAGGGTACTCGGTGCCGGGCGAGTTTGTCATTGCCGCAGGAACAAAGTGAGGAGGAGAAGGCATGTCAAACCTGCAAGCGCGGGAGGCATTGGAGCGCGCCAAACGCGTGTTTCTCGATAAGCCTTCGGCGGCACGGAAGCCCAATGCGATGGCAACAGCGGTCTGGCGCGATGGCTTGCGATGTGAGATCGCCGGTCCGGGCGGCGAGAGGGCTGTCACCGACATGCCGGAACCTATGGGAGGCAAGGGCGCCGGCTCGAACCCGGGCTGGCTGCTGCGCGCGTCCATGGCATCATGCGCTGCCACGGCGATCGCCATGCGGGCGGCAATGCTCGGAATCGAGCTGCGCTCCCTCGAGGTCACAGTTGAAAGCCAATCGGACGCGCGAGGGCTGGTCGGCATCGCCGGCATCCCCACGGCGCTCGACGGCTTACGAATGACAGTCACGATCGGCGCCGACAGCGTTCCCGAACCACAGCTGCGTGAGCTTGCCGCGTGGGGCGAGGCGCACTCGGCTGTCAGTTGCACGCTCCGGGAGCGTCCGCACGTCGCTGTTGAGATCGCGGTGGTTTGACGCACCGGCGTCCCTTTTGAAGTGCGTCTGCGCGACCTATCGCCTGAAAGGACCTGTTCTATAACCCGTCGCGTCCTCTGGGTGCATGAACTTGCCGCTTCTGTTGCTCGGTGTCCTGGATCCACGCGCCAATCCGATCGGCCAGCTTCCGCCAATCCGTGTCGAGCATCATGTCATGTCCCATGCCGGGGAAAATCTCAGCCTCTGTCTGATAAGCACGCGCGGTCTTGTGCACCTCGGCGACGGTGAAAAGTGAGTCCCGTTCGCCCCCCAGAACGAGCACTGGCACATGCACTCGGTGTGGTCGTGGCAGAACCATCATCGTGTCGATAAAGGCCAGATAGGACTCGTCCTGAAGACACGCGAAGCAATGGTCGACGATCTCTTGCGGGGTATCGGGGGTGAAGAACAACTCTCGTACCAGCTTGGATGTGCTGATGAACGGCCTGAGGCGCAAGAGCAGATTGGCCTTTCAGAAATTCGATCGGGTGCCGGACGGCCAGCCGGGCGACTGCTGCAACGGTCCCGCGGGGTGGAACCGAGGCCATCAACACGGCGCCGGGCGAGTGGCCGCTTTCCAGGCACTTCTGAACCACGAGGCCACCCAGGGAATGCCCAATGAGAAAAGGAGGTGCGGGAAACGC
>JBAPMW010000252.1:0-2637 GCA_049278815.1 Hyphomicrobiaceae bacterium | reverse complement strand
GCTGCACATCACGCTGGGCCTGATCGGCAGGACCTGGGCCGACCTGATGGTCGAGGCGGTGGCCGAGGCCTGCCTTGCGTCGCCGGCCTTCCGCGCCAACCTGCCGATTGGTTTCGCCGGATCGGACTTCGACCGCAGCCGGGTGCTCGCAACCTTCCGCTCGCTGGTTGAAGGCTTTGCCGCCAACATCAAGCCCGAGGCCATCTTCGAGCGCTTCGCCGAGGAGTTCGTCACCTCGCGCCGTCCCGTGCTCACCGGCTGTCTGCAGGAGATCGCCGGCGCACCCCAGGTCTCTGCTGAGACCAAGGCTGTGGTCCGGCCCGACTTCGTCTACCGGCTGCAGGAGGAGGACGACAAGCTGGCAATCATCTTCGGATCGACGCGCATCTCGCTGCCCTTGCACACCCGCAGGGCCGTGGAGGCGGCTCTCGGCGGCGCGCCCTTCATGGTGCGCAACCTGCCGGGTCCGCTCGATGACGCCGGCAAGGTCGTGCTGGTGGCGCGCCTCATCAAGGACGGCCTGCTGACGCGCGTTGGCGACGGCGCATCAGCGCCCCACAGCGCGCGCGCGGAGGCCGAGCGGGCCAACGGTGCCGCGCGCCCGGCCGCTCTGGGTTGAGGCTGGCTGCCACGATGTAGGGTGCCATAAGCGGAGCGCATGGCACCGAATCCTCTGACGGGGTCAGACCCAGACCCTGCGGGTCTGACCCCACGCGGGCGTACATCGGTGCAATACGGGCTGACGCCTATTGTACCCTACGGTTCTCGCGCAGGTAGGAGACGAGACGGCTGCGCGCCTCCGGCATGCCGAGGTCGTGCGGGTCCAGCGCCCGCGTTTCCAGAAAGAAGCCGGTGAGCGCCAGACCGGCCAGGATGTCCTCGCCGCTTACGCTGGCTGCCGGTCTCCCGCGCAGAAACGCCGGCAGGGCCATGAGGCGGTCCTTGTAGGGCTCGCCGGCCGCGGCTGAGACGGCGCGGCCGGACTTGGGCGAGACGTAGATCAGGTCCACCGTGCCGCCGGTGGCGACGCAGGTGGCGAGGTCGAGACCGAAGCCCAGCTCGTCGAGCAAGGCGAGCTCCCAGCGCACCAGCAGCGCCGGCCAGACCGCGGCATCGTCGAGGTAGCCCAGCACAAACAGCGTGATCTCGAACAGGTTGGGATGCGGGTCGCGCTCGGGCAGGAGACGCGCCAGCGACGCCAGGGAGGTGATGGCGGCCAGCGCAGCGGCATCCTCCATCAGGGGGGCGGCAAAGCCCCGGCGCAGCTCGATCCCGAAGTGGCCGAGGTTGTCGGCAAGGCGAGCCTTCCAGGTGGCATCCACGTGGTTGCCGATCTGCAGCACGGGCCGCAGCCGGCGCGAGCGCCCGCCATGCACGAGCCCCAGATGTCGGCCGTGCGCCCGCGTGAGCAGCTCCACCACGGCCGCCGTCTCACCGTGGGCGCGCACGCTCAGGACCACGCCTTCGTCGGACCACTCCATCGCCCGGCACCTTAGAGGAGTCGCGGCCCGCGCGCGAGCGCTGCCGGGTCGCCGAGCGCGAGGGCGAGACCGTGGGCGCGTGGGCCGGTGCGCCGCGTTAACCGAGCCGCGCCTGCCCGGTGGCGCAAAGGCCGAGGAGGCGGCACGACCGAGGGCGCGTGGGGATGCGTTTACCCTTGGGGTGGCCCATGGCAGCCGAGACGGCATTTTACCCGGGCGATGCGGCGGCACGCGAGCAGCCGTTGCGGACCGGCATGGTCTGGATCGCCGGCGGCACGTTCCGCATGGGCTCCGACCGGCACTATCCGGAGGAAGCGCCGGTCCACCGCGTGCATGTGGACGGCTTCTGGATCGATCGCACGCCCGTCACCAACCGGCAGTTCCGCGCCTTCGTCGAAGCCACGGGCTACAGGACCTTCGCCGAGATCGCGCCGGACCCCAAGGACTATCCGGGCGCGCTGCCGCACATGCTCAGGGCGGGATCGCTGGTGTTCGCGCCGCCCCGCCATCGGGTCGTCAGCTTGCGCGACTGGAGCCAGTGGTGGACCTTCAAGCACGGTGCCGACTGGCGTCATCCGTACGGACCGGGCAGCGCGATCGGCGGGTTTGGCGAGCATCCGGTGGTGCATGTCGCCTACCGGGATGCCGAGGCCTACGCGCGGTGGGCCGGCAAGGCGCTGCCCACCGAGGCCGAATGGGAATTCGCCGCACGCGGCGGGCTCGACGGCGCCGAGTACGCCTGGGGCGACGAGCTGACGCCCGGCGGCAGGCACCTGGCGAACACCTGGCAGGGCGAGTTCCCGCGGCAGAACCTGATTCAGGACGGCTACCGCCGCACATCGCCGGTTACGGCGTTCCCGCCCAACGGCTACGGCCTCCACGATATGATCGGCAACACGTGGGAGTGGACGGCCGACTGGTTCTCTGCCGGGCACGAGGCGAACGCAGCGAAGCCCTGCTGCATACCGGATAACCCGCGCGGGGGCCGGGAGGATGCGAGCTACGATCCGTGCCAGCCGCATATCCCAATCGCGCGCAAGGTGCTGAAGGGCGGGTCGCACCTGTGCGCACCCAACTACTGCCGCCGCTACCGGCCGGCGGCGCGCCACGCGCAGCCGGTCGATACCTCGACGTGCCACGTCGGGTTCCGCTGCGT
>JBAPMW010000251.1:0-17000 GCA_049278815.1 Hyphomicrobiaceae bacterium | reverse complement strand
GGCAACCCCTCGTCGTACTCGACGCAGAGGTTGACTGCGGCATAGTCGGGCAACGTCGTTCGGTGGCGTGTCAGCAGAGCAATACGTTCGAGATCGCGGATCGGGGGATCGAGCTGCCGGGCTCCTTCAAAATCGCGCCCACAACAGCAGATAGCCGCCTTGCGCAAGGTAGACGGCGGCAATGGCGGTGATGATGCGCGAGGCCCACTGCCGGTACTGCGCCTCGCTCAGTCTCTCCAGGACCGGCCGCGCCAGCGAGGTCCCGACCATCGAGGCGGCGATCGCCGCTGCCGCCATCGGGGGATCGAGGCCTGCGGCCTGATCGACGAGGCTGCCGAAGTAAGCGAGCTTGGCGCCATGGCACACGAGCTGGCAGACCGCCTTGGTGGCGACGATCTCGCGCCGATCGAGCGTTCCGCCAAGGAAGTAGGCGTCGATGAGAGGCCCCGAGACGCCGGCGAAAAGCATCAGCGTCATGGAGGCCGAGCCATAGAGGAGGCCGTGCGCGATCCGCTCCGGGTCCGGCTTGAGATCGGCCGGCACCAGCCTGATCACGAACGGCGACAGCCCAAGCAAAATGAAGGCTGCGGCGGTCGACGGGACGTACCGCCAGTGCATCCAGACGGCAAACGCCACCGCGCAGCCGGCCAGGAACGTGGCGGCGGCGCGCCAGCGTACGTGGCGCCACCACAGCAGCCCCCGCCATCCGTTGGACGCCATCTGCGTCACGGCATGCAGGGCCATCGCCGCCGGAAGGGGCAGCACAGCCAGCAAGACCCCCATCAGGACCATCCCACCGGCCATGCCGAAGATGCCGGACACGAACGACGTGGCGACCATCGTCGAAGCCAGACCGAGCATCAGGATCGCGGACATCAGGGTTCCCTCCCGTCTTGCTCTATGTCTCGATTGCGGGCGAGAGGAAAGCGGAGTTATCTTGCGCTCAGCACAACCTTTCCTGATGCTCACCGCGTGCGCCAGCTTCCGCATCTCAATGGCATCAAGGCGTTCGACGCCGTAGCCAGGTGCGGCAGCTTCGCCGCCGCGGCTGCCGAGCTCAACGTGTCCGCCGCCGCCGTCAGCCGCATGGTGCGGGTGCTGGAGGAGCGCCTCGGCGTCGCGCTGTTCGAGCGCGGCGCCAACCGGCTTTGGCTCACCCCGCACGGGCGGACCTATCATGTCGGACTGTCGCCGATCCTCGATGCCCTGGCGCAGCTCACCGATCAGGTGAAGGTGCAAGCCGGCAGCCGCGCCCTGACCGTCGGCGTCGGCCCCACGTTCGCGGTGCGCTGGCTGATCCCGCGGCTGGCATCGTTCCAGGAAGCCGCCCCTGACATCGATGTGCGCATCACCACCGGCGGTGCGGCGGCGCCCTTCGCCGACGACTGGACCTGCGGCATCAAGCTCGGCGACGGGACCTGGCCGGGTCTCATCGCCGAGCGGCTGTTCGATGCCAACCTCATCCCCGTGTGCGGGCAGCGACTGGCGCAGGGCCTGAGGGCGCCACACCATCTCCAGCCGCACATGCTCCTGCGCGTCGCTCACGCGCCCGAGGACTGGCCGCGCTGGCTCACGGCAGCAGGCCTGCCGGACGTCGTGGCCGCGGGCCCGATATTTGAGTTCTACGGCCAGGCGCTCCAGGCAGCGAGCGACGGTGTCGGTGTGTCGCTCGGCATCCGGCCCTACATCGATGACGATGTCGCCGCCGGACGGCTGGTTGCGCCGTTCAGGCTCTCGGTGCCCAAGGGCAGCTGCTGGTACCTGGTGTTCAGGGCTGCGCGCAGCCGGGAGCCGGCCTTTCTGGCTTTTCAACGATGGATCCGGCAAGCCGCGCGGGCGCCGGTCGATTGACGCGTCGCACGTAGGTTGGGTCGAGCGGCAGAGAAGACCCAACACACTCGAGCGTTGGGTCTGCCCCCGGCTTTCGCCGGGGTTGACCCAACCTACGGTCTCGGACGCCGGGTCGACCTGTCGCTACTCAGGGTTGCTGGCCGCCATCTCGTTGCATCCCATAAGCAAACTCCCCTCCCCCCATAAGCAAAATTCCCCTCCCCGCTTTCCGAGGTATCGGATAATTTCAGCTGGGGCGTCCGGTGGCGCACCTAAGCATAAGACGAGGGAGGGAAGCCGATGCACCGTGCATTCAAAGCGCTAAAGGCCGCGCTGCTGGGCGGGGCCGTTGCGCTGGGGCTGGCCACCAATGCGGGCGCGGCCGATTTCAGCGGCAAGACCATCGAGTGGATCATCCCGTTCCCGGTCGCCGGCGGCTCGGACGTGTGGGCGCGGTTCTTCGCGCCGATCCTCTCCGAGAACCTGCCTGGCAAGCCCACCGTCGTGGTGAAGAACGTGCCGGGCGGCGGGTCGATCGTCGGCACAAATCGGTTCCAGAAAATCGCCAAGCCGGACGGTCTGACAATCCTTGGGACATCGGGCTCGACCCAGTTCCCCTACCTGCTCGCGGATCCCCGCGTCAAATACGAGTACAAGGACTGGACCCCGGTGCTGGCCTCGCCGACCGGCGGCGTCGTCTACATCAGCCCGGAAACCGGCGTAAAGGGCCCCAAGGATCTGGCCAAGATCAAGGGCAAGAAGATGAAGTACGGCAGCCAGGGGCCGACCTCGCTCGACCTGGTACCGATCCTCGCCTTTCGGCTTCTCGGCCTCGACGTCGATCCCGTGTTCGGCATGAAGGGCCGCGGCGACGCCCGCCTGGCCTTCGAGCGCGGCGAGGCGCTGATCGACTACCAGACCACGTCGGCGTACCTGCGCAACGTTGTGCCGCTCGTAAAGGCCGGCAAGGCCATACCGCTCTTCTCCTGGGGCGTCCTCAACGACAAGGGCGAGCTCGTCCGCGACCCGACGTTCCCGGACCTGCCGCACTTTGTCGAGCTCTACGAGATGGTCTACGGCAAGAAGCCGTCCGGCATCGAGTTCGAGGCGTTCAAGTCCTTCTGTGTGGCCGGCTTTGCCGTGCAGAAGCTGATCTTTCTGCTCAACGGCACGTCACCGGACATTATCGAAGCCTACGTCAAGGCGCTGCAGAAGGGTATCGCCGCGCCCGGGTTCAAGGAAAAGGCGCAGGCGGAGCTCGGGGACTATGACCAAGCGACCGGCAATGCCGCCGCGACGATGCTGAAGATCGCTTTGGATGTGACGCCAGAAGCTCGGCAGTGGGTCCGCAAATGGCTGACCGAGAAGTATAGCGTGAAATTCTGAGCCAAGCGGAGCTGGCCGCAGCCGGCTCCCGCGCCTTCATCGCCACGGCGGCGGCGGCCCGGCTCTCGGGCTGCCGTAACCTTCTCTGTACAGGCAGCGACCCTTGTTAGAGACCATCGGCACCGCCCTGGTCAACCTGCTGACCGGTTGGCATCTGCTCTACATGATGATCGGGGTCCTCGTGGGCCTCGTGATCGGCATTCTTCCCGGGCTCGGCGGCATTGCCGGCATGTCGATCCTGCTTCCGTTCGTCTATGGGCTGAATGAAGTGTCGGCGCTCGGCATGCTGATCGGCATGATCGCCGTGGTGCCGACCGGCGACACCTTCACATCGATCCTGATGGGTATTCCCGGCGCCACCGGCTCGCAGGCAACGATCCTCGACGGCTTTCCCATGGCCAAGCGCGGCGAGGCCGCGCGCGCGCTTTCGGCGGCGTTTTTCAGCTCGATGATCGGCGGCGTGATCGGCGCCCTGGTGCTGACGGTGTTCGTCATCGTCGCCCGGCCGGTGATCCTGCTGTTCTCGTCGGCCGAGCTGTTCATGCTCACCATCCTCGGCCTCAGCATGGTCGGCGTCCTTTCGGGCACGAGCATCTACAAGGGGCTGCTCGCCTGCGGCATCGGCCTCCTGCTGGGCTCCATCGGCTCCGCCCCGGCAACCGCCGAGTGGCGCATGACGCTCGGCTTCGACTACCTGACGGATGGCATCCCGATCGTCGTCGTCGGCCTCGGCATCTTCGCCATCCCCGAGATCGTCGATCTGCTGCGCCAGAACAGCGCCATCGCCAAGACGACAGCGCTCGGGCGCGGCTGGCTCGAAGGCATCAAGGATACGTTCCGCCATTTCGGCGTGGTGCTGCGCTGCTCGGGCATCGGCTGCCTCATCGGCGCCATGCCGGGCCTGGGCGGCTCGGTGGCCGACTGGGTGGCCTACGGCCACGTCGTCCAGATGGCGAGGGACAAGTCGCAGTTCGGCAAGGGCGATGTGCGCGGCGTGCTGGCGCCGGAATCGGCCAACAATTCGGTGCAGGGCGGCGCGTTGATCCCCACGCTTCTGTTCGGCATTCCAGGGTCGGGGAGCACGGCCATCTTCCTCGGCGGCCTGACGCTGCTCGGCATCCAGCCGGGCGTCACCATGCTCGAGAACCACCTCGACCTGACGTACACCATCATCTGGTCCCTGGCGGTCGCCAACATCCTCGGCGCCGGATTGTGCCTGCTGGTCTCGCGCCACGTCGCCTATCTCACGACGCTGCCGTACGTCTACGTCGCGCCATTCATGATCCTGATCATCTTCTTCGCGGGATACCAGGCGACCCGGCACTGGGGCGATATCCTGGCGCTCCTGGCGCTCGGCGTCCTGGGTGTCTACATGCGCCGTTTCGGTTGGCCGCGCCCGCCGCTGCTGATCGGCTTCGTGCTGGCCCCGAGCGCCGAGACCTACCTCTACCAGGCGATCCAGTTCTACAACTGGAGCTGGCTGTGGCGCCCCGGCGTCCTCATCATTGCGGCTGTCACGGCGGCCTCGGTGTGGGCGGGCATGCGCTTCGGGAAAGTCAGCATCAACGAGGGCGGAGAATCCGGCGTGGTGCGCAAGCGCTGGCCGCAGCTCATTTTCGCTCTCTGTCTGGCGGTCATGCTGGCCTACGCCGTCAACAATGCGCTGGGGCAGTCGTTCCTGGCCCAGGTTTTCCCACTGGGTATATCGGTCCCGTCGCTGCTGGGGATGCTCGGGGTGATCGCCATCATCGCCTCCGGCAAGCAGCACGCCGTTGTGTTCGACACGGAAGCCGGGGTTAACGACGGTCGGCAGTTCATGGAGTACCATCTCCTGTGGCTCGTCGGCCTGATGGTGGTCAGCGCGGTGGTCGGGTTTGTCATCGCCATCGCAATATTCTTCGCGCTTTTCCTGCGCGTGAACGCGCGCGCGCCGCTCGGTCGCAACGCCATCCTCACCGCCTCGGCCGTGCTGTTCCTCGCGGCAATGTCCTACGTGTTCGTTCTCGATTTCCCCCGCGGCTATCTGCAGGACGCCGTCGAGATGCCCTGGCCACTGAGATAGGAGGGCTGGGAAAGGGCACCCGAGCGCTTCACGCCGAGGTGCCCTTCCGCCGGGCAAGCCGTGTCGGTGCGGGCAAACACGTCAGGCCCGGCGACCGCTCAACGCGAAGCTCAAGCGGAGGTTCCAGGAGAGCGAAGATTTTCTTGCCCTTCCCAGTCGTAATGATGCGTGGACAGCGGCAACGCCGCTACCAGCGCCGCCAGCCCCGCACGAACGGGCCGCTCATGTAGGCGCGGTGGGTGCAGGCCCTGGCCCGGCGCCCGCAGCTGCCCTGGCGGCGCGGGTTGTAGTAGGCCGCCGCGTAGCCCCAGCGCGGGCCGCGGAAGATATTGACCCGCGTCGTGTAGAAGGTGACCTGGTAGACTCCCGCGTGGGCGCCGTAGGGCGCGTAGGTCAGGGAGTAAACCGGCGGCGCGTAGTAGGCCGGCGCCGGACGGTAGCCGTAGCCGCCGCAGCCGTGGCCGCGGCCGCACGCCCACGCACTGGGGCTGCCCGGCCCGACCAGAAGCCCGGCCGCCCCAGCCGCCAAGGCAAAAGCGACGGCAAGGCAAGAGGTTGCGCTGCTGCGCATGTCGTCTCCTCCACTCAGCTTAAACCGCGACGGCGAGGCCTGCTGCTCCTCGCCGTCGGCGCTCGCTGCTCAGCGAGCTGGCTACCAAACCCCGCGGGGCCGGTAGCCGTAGGCGCCCGGGGGCGCATAGCCGTAGCCGCGGCCGCAGCGCCTGCCGGGGCGATAGCCGTAGCCGTTGTCGCCGTAGAAGCCATAGCTCGCCCCGTAGTAGCCGCGCGGCTGCGGCGCGTAATAGGCCCCTGGCGGCGGCCCCCACCCGTAGACCGGCGCCGGCGGGCGATAGCCGTAGCCGGACGGTGGGCCATATTGGAACACCACGGGCGGTTCGTAGTAGCTCCCGCAGCCCCGGTTCCACCGGCTGCAGGCGGAGGCGTCCGTCACGCCCACGGCGCTGACGGCCAGTGCGACGCCAAGGCCGGCGCCCAATCCGGCGAGAAGCCCCTTGCTCATCATATGCAACCTCCATCGGGCCGATTTTGCCCAGACCGTTAAGTCCGCGTTAGTCCGATAGCCGAGTTGGCGACAACCCATGGCACGGCCCCGGCGGTCCGGCACTCCGGCCAAACCCCAGCCGTTTGCAGCGACAACACTGAGCTGGAGCGTGGGGCAGGCCGGGGGCAACCCGCTTGAAACAGCACCTTCCAAGTCCGGTCCGAAAGCTCCAGTGCCATGTACAGAGCCGCCTCGCAGGCGTTAGTCTCGCTGCCAAGGGTCGCTTGAGACGTCATCGAAATACCTCCGATCCACTTCGCCAAAGGGGACTCGGAGATTACTCAAGCGACCCTGCCTGCATAAAATCTACGTCTTTACGTCTCGTACGAATGCCGATGCGACCTGACGATGACATGGAGAGCGGGCCCAACGATGCCATCGCCAAGAACGGCGACGACGGCATCGAGCTGCACGTGCGTCGCATGCATCGGCGCGACATCAACCGGGTGTGGGAGTTCCTGAAGCTGGTGTTCCGCGGCGTCAATCGCGAGACCGTGGAGTTCCAGCGCCCGCGGCACAAACAGCAGTTCACCGAGACCTACGAGAACGAAGGCGTGGAGCAGCTGCTCTTCGAGATCAAGGGTGAGCGCAAGGCCGCTCTGGTCGGCTACGCGGAATACTCATACGAGATTGCGGGAACCGACAGCTGGATGAACCACCGCTACTTCGAGAAGCGCGGGATGCGGCCCCTGTTCGTCGAGGAGATCGCGGTGCATCCTTCCTACCACGGCGTCGGCATCGGCTTGTTCATGTTCGAGCAGATCGAGCACGCGGCGCGTCTGCGAGGCTGCACCCACATCGTGCTGGAGGTGGCGGAGAACAACGAGGAGGCGCTGCGCTTCTATCGCAAGCGCAACTTCCACAAGCTCGATGCGGCGATCTTCCTCTCGCGCAAGCTCGAGACGGCCGCGGACCTCTTGAGCCCGCGCAAGCTGAAAGGGCGCGCGAAGCCGGAGTAGGATCGGCTGGATGCGGAGGTTGTCCGAAACGCCGGTCGGGCCGGTCCAGCCAGCCTACATCAGCTCCGCCCGCACGATCGCCGCCCCCTCCGCCATCGCCTTGAGCTTGCCGAAGGCCACATCGCGCGGCAGGTACTTCATGCCGCAGTCGGGGGCGGGGATCAGGCGCTCGGCGGGCAGGTGCTTGAGACCGCGGCGGATGCGCTCGGCCACCTTCCTGGGGGTTTCCACCCTGGGGTCGCCGAGGTCGAGGACACCGAGCAGGATCGTCTTGGGCGCCAAGTCCTTCAGCACGCCGAGGTCGAGCTTCGGCTGGGCGGCCTCGATGGAGATCTGGTCGGCGGTCGCATCGGCCAGCTCCGGCAGGAACGAGTAGCCGACCGGCTTGGTCTCGCCCGGCACCAGTGCCGCGTAGCCGAAGCACAGGTGCACGATGGTGGGCACGGTGAGGCCCTGCAGGGCGCGGTTGATGGCCTTGACCGCGATGCGCTTGGCGGCGTCCGGGTCCTGCCGCAGCCAGGGCTCGTCGAGCTGGATGATGTCGGCGCCGGCCTTCACCAGGTCCTTGGCCTCGGCGTTCACGGCCACGGCGTAGTCCATCACCATCTCGTCGGGCTCGTCGTAGTACTCGTTGATCGCCTGCTGGCTCATGGTGAAAGGCCCGGGCAGGGTGATCTTGGCGGGGCGATCCGTGGCGGCGCGCAGGAACTTCATGTCGCGCACCTCGACGGCGTGCCTGCGCTTGATCTTGCCGACCACGCGCGGCACCGGCGTGCGATGGCCCGACCGCGACCTGACAACCGCGGTGTTCTCGATGTCGATGCCTTCCAGCGCAGTCGCGAAGCGGTTGGAGTAGCTCTCGCGGCGGATCTCGCCGTCGGTGACGATGTCGATGCCGGCGCGCTCCAGGTCGCGGATGGCCAGCAGCGTGGCGTCGTCCTGCGCCTGCTCCAGGTAATCCTCCGGCACGCGCCAGATGTTCATGCGCACGCGCGGCACGCTCTTCGACAGCATCGCGCGGTTCACGAGCCAGTCGGGCTGAGGATAGCTGCCGACGACGGTGGTAGGCAGCAGGTGCTGGGGCATGCGGGCGCCTCTCTCGGCCTGTTCCTGGGCCGGTCCGTGAGGAAGGAACGCCGCAAGCTATCGACCGGGCACGGGTGTGACAACACCCCTCGGTGAGCCGCAAGCCGGCCCGTCCCCAAACGGTTATCCCGCATTCTTGCCCGGCGGAACGGCCTTGTCGGCAGGCGGGACGGCACCCTTCTCCGACCGCGGAACGGCTTTCTCGGGAGGCAAGGGCTGCTCCTCGAGCGGCGGATCGGCGGTCTTGGCGAAGATGTCGTCGGTGATGCTGGCGTACCAGGCGACGCTCTCCTGGTAGTTCTGCCTGCGCAGCTCCGCGGGCTCGCCCGTTTGCGACTGAAAGGCCGCCGCGGCCGCCAGCCGGCCGGCCCTGGGCGTGTAGTCGGCGCCGAGCTTGACGCTGTCGTCGGGCGCCAGCAGCGACCAGCAGACGTTGCGGTAGGCCGGCGCGAGCGGCTCGGCCTTGGTCAGCGCCGCCAGGATGTCGGCGGCCACCGCCTTGGCCTGGCTGTTGGCCGCGGACGCCGATTTCGGCATGTCCTCGGCGATGGCCGCGTCGCCCAGCACGTAGATATCGGGCGCCTTGCGCGACAGGAAGCTGTCGGCGTGGACCGGGCACCAGTCGCCCTCGGTGCAGCCGGCGCGCACCGCGATCTCGCCGGCCCGCTGCCGGGGGATGATGTTGGCCACATCGGCCCGCACCGTCCTGCCGGCCCTGGTGACGATCCGCCGGGTCCTCGCATTGACCCGCGTCACCGCGAAATTGTCGACGGCGGTAGAGAGGTTCAGCTCCACGATGCCCTTGTAGTATTTGCGGAACGCCTCCTCGAACAGCGGCTGATTGGAGAACGTGCGCTTGGGATCGAGGACGACGAGCTTCGAGCGCGGCTTCTTCGTCTTCAGGAAGTGGGCGATCATGCAGGCGCGCTCGTAGGGCGCCGGCGGGCAGCGGTAGGGGTCGGGGGGCATCGCCATGACCACGGTGCCGCCGGACCGCATCTGCAGCAATTGCCGCTTCAGAAGCCGCTTCTGCGCGGCACCGGTCGCGTACGCGTGCGGCATGGCGACGGCCGCGACCTCGCGCGAGTAGCCTCGGATCGAGCCGTAGTCGATGTCGATCCCCGGCGACAGCACCAGCCGGTCGTAGCTGTAGATGCGGCCGCCCCGCGTCCGGACGGTCTTGCGCACCGGGTCCACGTCGGTGGCGAGGTCGTGCACCACCTTGACGTCGAGATACAGCAGGCCGCTGTAGCTGTGGTTGAGCGACTCCAGGGTGCGGATGACGCCGCCGAGATAGTGGTTGGAGAAGAACGCCGAGGAGTAGATCGGGTTGGCCTCGATGAGGGTGATGTCGAGGTCCGGCGCCCGTGCCCTGAGGTAGTGCGCCACGGTCGCCCCGCCGGCGCCACCCCCGACGATCACCACCCTGGGGTCGGCCTGAGCAATGGCGAAGGTCCCAAGCACGGGGGCTGCGACGACGCTGACGCCGGCCGCTGCCAGCAGCTTCCCGAGCTCCCGTCGCGACGGCCTCGCCATACCCATCTCCGAATCGTCAGCGGACAGCGCCCGCTCCCGGCCGCTGTCGCCCATCGTCGGCCGCGACTATAGCAGCACCGGCATACACCTGAAGCGGCGCTGTGGCATCGTGTGGGCAAATTCGCGGCATAAGGACCTCTACGCCCGGGCGTCCCGGCTGACGGCCGAGGGCACGGCGCTCCTGCCCTTCGGCGGGTGCCCCGCATGATTGCGGGTTTTCACCCCGTTGTGCGTTGCGCGGTCGTCGTCGCCTATGCTACTTGGCCGCATTGGCCTCGCAAAGCAGCTGCATATGGACAACTTGGTGCTAGATCGGCGCGCATTCGTTCTCGGCGCGAGCGCTGTCGCCGCCATCATGCCGTTCCTCGCCGCGCCCGGCGCGGCCCAGGAGCCCCCCCAGACCTGGGAGGACGCCCTCAAGAGGGTCGTGGGCGACGCCCAGCCGATCAGCAACGGCAAGCTCATGCTCGATCTGCCCGAGATCGCCGAGAATGGCAATATGGTGCCGATCACCGTGAGCGTCGACAGCCCGATGACCGAGCAGGAGCACGTGAAGGCGATCCACGTGATCGCCACCGCCAACCCCCGCCCGAACATCGCCACGTTCCGCTTTACCCTGCTGACGGGCCGGGCCTCGGCGTCGAGCCGCATGCGCCTCGCCGGCACGCAGGACGTGATCGCCTTGGCCGAGCTGAGCGACGGCAAGTTCCTCATGACACGGCGGCCGGTGAAGGTCACCATCGGCGGCTGTGGCAGCTAGGGGAGGACGGCACATGACACGGCCCCGCATCAGGCTGCCGGAGAGCGCCAGGGTCGGCGACATAATCGAGATCAAGACGCTGATCTCGCACCGCATGGAGACCGGCCGGCGTCGGGAGAGCGACGGAACGCCGATCCCGCGCTTCATCATCAACAGCTTCACGGCGTCCTTCGCCGGCATGGAGGTCTTCAAGGCCGAGCTGCATCCAGGCATCTCCTCCAACCCCTACCTGGTCTTCTTCATGCGCGTCCCCGGCCCCGGCGAGCTGGAGCTCACCTGGACCGACGACAGCGGCGCCAAGGTCTCCGAGAAGCTGAGGCTCAACGTCGTCTGACCCAGGCTGCCAGCCGACCGCGTGCTGGTGTAGTCGTGCTTGCCGAGACGCCAAACCGCCCGGGGCGCGCAGCGAGGGGGAGCGCCATGTCCGACGAGAAGATAGCCGCCGAGCCTGTTTGTGCCCAGAAGGGCCCGTATCAAGTCGCGCTCGAGGAGGGCAAGGCGTACTTCTGGTGCGCCTGCGGGCGGTCGGCCAAGCAGCCGTTCTGCGACGGCTCTCACAAGGGCACCGGCCTCAACCCCCACCGCTTCGTCGCCGAGGCCTCCGGCACCTTCAACCTGTGCGGCTGCAAGAGCACCGACGACCGGCCGAACTGCGACGGGACCCATAACGTGCTGTAGGCGCCTGCGAGGAGCCCCCTCTCCCCGACAAGACGAGTTCCTTCCTCCTCGGAGGCCGGCGGAGCACCCGCAAGCGAAACCCGGTGGCGCGCCGCAGCTTGCACTGGGCGAGCCACCGGGCCTCGTTCGGTCAAACCAGCGCCGCTGAGGTGCGGGTATCAGCAGTGCGGCCGGCCGAAGAGCTTCAGGATACGCGATTCGCTCACGTTGTCGCCACTAAGGAGGAAGCGCGATAGTACATGGCAATTCACCGCAAGCGACAATATGGCGGCTGCCATGCTGGCTGCTCATAGCTGCCATTCCTTGCCAATGGCGGCAGCCTCATCCTCAGGAGACAGAGGCTCGCCAGTGATCATGGACGTCACAAGATCGTCTATCGCCTTCCGGCGATCGGCACCAGCCGGCACATACCCGCCGGCGGCAGAGGAGGGGACCGTCGAGGCGATCATCCGCCAGTCGCCGCCCTGGCCGCGGCACGCCAGACCGTAGGAGATCTGCTTCTTCGCGCTGCGCATCTCGAACTGGCGGCACCAGCCCGCATCCTTGCTGTTGAACGACAGCATGGGCCGCACACTGGCAAGGGCTGCCTCCTTCCCGCTTGCCGTGCGCTCCAGGGCGGCTCCCACGTCGACCGATGCGAGTCCATCCATGCCGCTCCGACCGACAGGCAGGAGGGCCACGGCGACTGCGAACGCCGTCGCGGCGGCGAGCGTCGGTGCGGCCGCCAGCGACCATGCGGGCACGCGGCAGCTGCCCCGCAGCCAGCCGACCAGCCGTCCCCCGAGCGGCGAGGCGAAAGCGGCCGACCGCGACACCCCGGCCTGGATGGGCGCCTCCATGACCGCATCGATCAGCCGGCGGGGAACCGGCTCGTCGGCCTTGGCGGCATAGGCTTGCGCGACACGGCTCCTGGACAGCGCCAGATAGCCCTGCAGCTCCGCCACCAGCGCACCATTGCGTGCGAGCTCCTGTACAAGAGCGGGAACCTCGGTCGGGGCCAGCTGGCCGTCGACCAGCGCCATTGCCTTCTCGCCTGAATTCGTCATCGGCTTAACGCCCTCTTCATGTGGCAGCTCATGATCCCGTCTTGGCCGTCAGGCGCGCCGCCGCGGCACGCGGCGGTTGATTGAGCATCGCGTTGAGCGTCCGGCGTGCCCGCGCCAGCCTGCTCATCACGGTGCCGACCGGCACGCCGCAGATCTCGGCCGCCTCCTTGTAGGAGGCACCCTCGATGCACACCAACGCCACCGTCGCCCGCTGCTCCGGCGGCAACCGGCCCATGGCGGCGGCCACCGCCTGCAAGGTCAGCTCGCTCTCGGTAACCACTCGCCCGTCGGACCCGGCTATGCCTTCGGTGGCGTCAAGATCCACCGTCTCGCCGCGCACCTTGCTGGCCCGCAGCCGGTCGAGCCAGATGTTCTGTGCGATCCGGTACATCCATGAGTCGAGCCGCGTTCCAGGCTGCCAAAGGTCAAGCCGCGACAGGGCGCGCAGACAGGCGTCCTGCACCAGGTCGTCCGCCTGCTCGGGGTTGCTGGTGAGCGCATGCGCGAACCGCCGAAGGCGCGGCAGAACCGCCACCATCCGGTCACGGATCTCGTCGCTCACGCGCACCTCCCGCGATGACTCAACAACGTGGCCGGCTCCGGCCTATTCCCGACTGCGGCAATCGTGACCCATATACTGTTGCAGACGCGCAATCAGCCCGGCCGCCTGCGCCCGGGAGCCGAGGCGGCGGGCCGCTTCTGCCCCAGGGCGATCGGCACGCCCGGCTCGAGCTTGACGCGACGGATGACGAGCGTGGTCTTGACGCTCGCCACGTTCGGCGTCGCCGTCAGCTCCTTGACGAAGTCCTGAAAGGCGGTGAGGTCCGGCGCCACGCACTTGAGCTGGAAGTCGGTCTCGCCCGACAGCATGTAGCATTCGCGCACCAGCGGCCAGACCAGCACCTGGTTCTCGAAGGCGCGCAGGCTCGCCTCGGATTGGCTGTGCAGCCCGACGTTGGCGAACGCGATCGCCTCGAAATCCAGCGCCTTCTCGTCGAGCAGGGCGAAATAGCCGGCGATGATGCCGGCTTGCTCCAGCGCCCGCGTTCGGCGTAGGCACGGGGGCGGCGAGATGCCCACCTTGCGTGCCAGCTCCACATTGGTAATGCGTCCGTTGGCCTGGAGCTCTTTCAGGATGCGCCAATCGGTAGCATCGAGGCCGGCGCGCATGGGGCTATGAACTCTCGCGAAGTCTGCCGTTGCCGCTGCTGACGCGAAATCTGACGCAAGCCGGTGCCATGAGCAACAATATTTCGCAGGGTGGGCAGAGACCGGCTGCGGAAAACGCCGCGGCGAGAGCCGAGGACAGCCGCGATGCCGTGCCCAGTGCTGTACCCAGCGCCGTGCGCGGGCTGAAGGGCTGGATCGTCAGCGACGGGAAGGCGGGCCACAACGTGCAGACGCGCGGTGTGCTCGACGCCCTCGGGCTCAACTACCAGGTGAAGCCGGTCGACCCGCGCGGCCTCTGGCGTGCGCTCTCGCCGTGGGGGCCGGTCAGCCCCGCGGAACGCTTCGGCACGCCGGCGAGCCAGTTCCAGCCGCCGTGGCCGGACTTTGCCATCGCGGCGGGCCGTCTGACGACGCCCTATATCCGCGCGCTGAGGCGCCTCGCCGGCCGGCACACCTACACCGTCATCCTGCAGGACCCGAAGGTCGGCACCGGGGCCGCAGACCTCTACTGGGTCCCCGAGCACGATACGCTGCGGGGGCCCAACGTCATCACGACGCTCACGTCGCCGCACAACTTCACCCCGCGCCGCCTCGCCGAGCTGAGGCGCAGCATGCCCGCAGAGATCGCCGCCCTGCCGGCCCCGCGCGTGGCGGTGATGCTCGGCGGCCCGAACGGCGACTATCGCTACACGCCCGCGGTGCTGGCGCATCTCGTCTCGGGGCTGCGCGCACTGGCTGGGCTCGGCGCCGGCCTCATGATCACGCCGTCGCGGCGCACGCCTGCCGACATTGCCGCGTTCGTGCGCGACGCCACCGAAGGCCTGCAACGCCGGTTCTGGGGGGGCGAGGGCGACAATCCCTATCCGCACTTCCTGGCCCACGCCGACGCGCTGGTCGCCCCGGCGGATTCCGTGAGCATGGTCGGAGAGGCGTGCGCCACCGGCAAGCCCGTCTATGTGCTCGAGCCGGAGGGGGGCTCGGCGAAGTTCGGGCGCTTCCATGCGGCGCTGCGCCGGCACGGGGCGACACGACCGTTGCCCGGGCGGCTGGAGCGGCTGGAGACGTGGAGCTACACGCCCCTCAACACGGCCGAGACCATCGCCGCCGAGATCGCGCGCCGCTGGCTGCAACGGCGGCAGATGCTTGGGCCGGCGGGCCGCGGAGGGGCAGCCGACAGTAGGCAGTGAGCGGGAGCGCGTTGCAAGCGGAATTTCCCAGCCAGACCAACACGTAAGCTGGAGCGCCGCGCGTCCGCTCCCAGCGCCCGCCCATTGCGCGGCAAATCCTGACCCATTCCGGTCATGATCATGCGGTCCGCTGCGCGGTGCACAATGAGCTTGCGCATGGCATTGGCGGCTGGCTGTTTCAGCGCCGATCAGTGTTGAACTCGAACTGCCGCCTGATCTATCTGACCGTGACCAAGGACTGGCGATAGCTCTTATCATGCTGTGGGGAGACCGTTGTCATGGGCGTGAGGTCTACAACCGAAACGTGGGGGGCGGTCACGCGCGGGCTGCACTGGCTTTCTGCGGGGCTCATCATTTTTGGGCTGACCCACGGATATTGGATGGCCAACATGCTCCCACGTCCACAGCGGCTGGCGCATTATTGGCTCCACTCCCTGGTCTTCGTCTACTTCGCCCTTCTGCTCCTCATCCGAATTGCGTGGCGCTTGTCGGAGCCGACGCCGCGCCAACCGCCGGAAAGCGCGGGCTGGGAGAAGGCCGCTGCCCATCTCGGCCATCTTGCTCTTTATGCTCTGACCATTGCGGTCACGATTACGGGCTACTTGAACTGGAGCGCTTTCCCGGCGCGCTTCGACCCGGCGCGGGCCGCGCTCATGGACCTTTGGGTGCTCGGAATTTACAAGCTCCCCGCCATCCACGACAAAGCCGACCGCGCCGTGTTCCAGTTCTGGGAGCACAGCCACATGTATCTATCCTGGGCCCTGGGAGCGCTGGTCATTGTGCACGTGCTAGCGGCATTGCGCCACCATCTTGTCAAGCGCAACAACGTGATGCGCCGCATGTGGCGCGGGTAGCCGGGCAAGGACTAGAAGAGCACTGGCTCTGAGTAGAGGCGCAACGATCATTGCAGGCGAATGGGGCAGGAGATGTTATCGAGGCGGCATCTGCTTCGGCTGTGGCCCTTAGCCTCCAGAACGTCGCGCCGTCCGCCGTGGCATATGAGATGAAAATGCGCGGTGCTTCCGGCTTGCTCATTGCAGGGCTATGCGGCTGCGGACTGCCGGTGCCGCTCGCTGCGGCGTCAGCCTGGCCCTGCCTGGACCTAAAGATGCGGAAGAAATCGACCATTGGCGCCGCGGCAATGTCTCTCCTGAAAAACTATGGGGACATTAGTCGGGTAACGGCGGCGGCATCAAGGCGGTCGGCCAACTGCAGTCGCTGGTCGCCGGCTTTCCATAAGCCTTCTCAACAAACCCAAGAGCTAAGTCTTAGCGGTGACGACCGTCGCGCCGGCTGTCGTCTTGCGGCCACATCTCGGCGCCGCGGGGTCACCGGCTTGGTCTCTTCTTGGCACACTTCCCCCGGGCTGCGTCCGTCAAGTTCCGAGGCGTAGAAGACTTCATGCTTGCGTTGGCGACTCATGTCGCGTGACAAAAACGCCACGATCTGGGCGTTTCGAGGAACGCATGGGCAGGTCCGACCCTGTGCCCTGTACAGGGCACAGTTGTGCTGTATAGGTCGGTGAAAAGGCCAAGTTGAAGGTGGCGCCGGAGGGGCTATGGGGGGCGAGCCAGCCAAGATGCCGACGACGTCCGGTCCCGCGACCGCCATTCCTGCCACCGCGATGCGCTACCGCGATGTTGCGGCAGCCTCCGATTGGCTGTGCTCGGCCTTCGGCTTCGAGAAGCAGACGGTTCTCGCCGACGACAACGGCGCACCGCTCTATATCCAGCTCACCTTCGGCCGGGCCATGCTCATGCTGGCCCCGGTGCGGCCCTCGCCGATCGACAGCTACATGAAGCAGCCCGACGAGATCGGCGGGGCCGAGACGCAGAGCGGCTACTACGTGGTGCCCGACGCCGACGCGCACTACGCCCGGGCCAAGGCGGCGGGCGCCGCCATCGTCCTGGAGATCGAGGACGACGACTTCGGCGGGCGCACCTACACCTGCCGCGACCCGGAAGGCCACATCTGGACGTTCGGCACGTACGACCCGTGGCAGGGGAAGTTTCCCGAGCCGGCGCTCGTGGCTGAGGCTGCGGCAGCGCCACCCGCCCGCGGGCGCGGCCGCCGTCTCGTGCGCGCCGTGCTCACCCTGGCCTTCATGGGCGGCGTGGGCGTGGCCGGGTGGTATGCGGGCGTGCTGTCGCACTCCAGGGCCATCAGCCTGACGGCCCAGGCGCCGACCGCGGCCGCCTTGCAGAAGCGCGCGGCGCTGGAGGCGGCCGAGCAGGCGG
>JBAPMW010000250.1:0-11069 GCA_049278815.1 Hyphomicrobiaceae bacterium | reverse complement strand
GCCCCGGTCTTAGTCGCCGGAGACCTTTGTGTGCTGGGTACCCTTGCCCCAAAGACGCACCCTAGGACGAAAGCCACCAAACAGAATGCCCAGAGATAGTCCATAATCTCGGCCCCGAAGAGTTCTCGCCATTCTTCGGAGCTCGCGACGGCAACGCTTGCTATCGCTACGATGACGACGCCCGATGAGATGATAACTGCCATCGAGGGAATGTCCTGCGGAGCAAATCCGCCAGTGAAGTACACGGCGGTGCCCACGCCCAGCGCAGCAGCTACGCCGACCAGAACGAGAGGAAATAAGATGTAGAATAGGATCTCCATACACTCCCCCCGACGGTAGCAGTCCCCCCTTGCGAACATAGCAGATTACGTCGGCAAGGCGCCACGGAAGCGTATATTGCGGCGCGGGCTCGGATCAGGCTTGACGCCCGGCGCAGCGGTCATGATGAATAGCGATGGGCGAGCAATCCCCAGTCCTGATCGGTCCTGCAGGAGGGAAATCCCAATGAAACGCCTCATAGCCGCGGCTGCCGCGCTCCTCACGGTAGCCGCCGGCCCGGCGCTTGCCGGCAAGAAGGATAACACGGTCCGGTTCGCATACGACCAGGTGATCGAGAACGTCGACCCCTACTTCAACAACGTCCGCCTCGGCGTCATCATCGGGGCCAACGTGTGGGACACGCTCATCTACCGCGACCCCGAGACCAACAAGTACAAAGGCCAGCTCGCCACCTCCTGGAAGTGGGTCGACGACAAGACGCTCGAGCTTGAGCTGCGCAAGGGCGTCAAGTTCCACAACGGCGAGGCGTTCGACGCCGACGACGTCGTCTACACGCTCAACTATGCGTCGGACCCGGCCAACAAGTCGACCCAGCAGACCAACGTCAAGTGGATCGCCAAGGTCGAGAAGCTCGACCAGTACAAGGTCATCATCCACACCAAGCAGGTGTTCCCGGCCGCCATCGAGTACCTGGCCGGCCCGCTCGTCATTCACCCCAACGAGTACTACGCCAAGGTCGGCCCCAAGGGCATGAACGAGAAGCCGGTCGGCTCCGGCCCCTACCGCATCGTCGAGCACATCGTCGGCAAGAGCATCAAGCTGGAGAAGAACCCGAGCCCGTGGCCCGGCTCCAACAAGGCCGTGGCGAAGATCGACAAGGTCGAGATCCGCATGATCCCGGATCGTCAGACCCAGATCGCCGAGGTGCTCTCGGGCGGCATGGACCTCATCATGAGCGTGGCCTACGACCAGGCCCAGCAGGTGAAGGCCGCGCCGCAGGTCGCCGTCCAGTCCGGCGGCACCATGCGCATCGTGTTCCTGCTCTTCAATGCCGGAGAAAACACGCCGGCCAAGGAGCTTCTGAACCTCAAGGTGCGTCAGGCCATCGCGCACGCCATCGACAGGAAGACCATGGCGAGGACGCTGGTCGGCGAAGGCGCGCCGGTGATCGACGCGATCTGCTTCCCGACCCAGCTCGGCTGCGACACCAGCCAGGTCGCGAAGTACGAGTACGACCCGGCCAAGGCCAAGAAGCTCCTCGCCGAGGCAGGCTTCCCCGGCGGCGTCACGATCCCGATGATCGGCTACCGCGAGCGCCCGCAGACCGAGGCCATGGTCAACTACCTGCGCGCGGCCGGCATCAACGCCGACCTCAAGTTCATGCAGTACGCGGCCATGCGCGAGCAGCACCGCACCAACAAGGCCGGCATCACGCACCAGACCTGGGGCTCGTTCAACATCAACGACGTGTCGGCATCGACCTCGGCCTACTTCAAGGGCATCGACGACGACATGATCAGGGACCCCGAGGTGATCGCAGCCCTCACCAAGGGCGACACCAGCGTCGATCCCAAGGTGCGCACGGACGGCTACCGCCTGGCCCACAAGCTGATCACCGAGCGCGCCTACGCGGTGCCGCTCTACGCGCTGGTCACCTGGTACGTGCAGAGCAAGGACCTGGTGTTCAGGCCCTATCCGGACGAGCTGCCGCGCTTCTACGAGATGTCGTGGAAGTAGGCGGGCTTCGGGGTCAGACCCTGCGGGTCTGACCCCATTCGCCGACGCCGGTTGTGCCATGGGGTCAGACCCGCAGGGTCTGACCCCGCGACGGTGCTACGATGCTCGCCTACGCCCTCAAGCGCCTCGGCCTCGCCATCCTCGTGGCGCTGTTCGTCTCCGCGGTCGCCTTCGCGCTGCTCAGGCTGTCGGGCGACCCGGCGCTCGCCATTGCCGGCGAGGGCGCGCGCGAGGCCGACATCGAGCTCGTGCGCAAGACCTACGGCCTCGACCGGCCGCTGCCGGTCCAGTACCTCGACTGGCTGGGGACCATGCTGAAGGGCGACCTCGGCCAGTCGCTCTATTTCCGCACCGACGTGTGGCGTCTCATGGTCGACAAGCTGCCGGTGACATTCATAATCGGCGGCCTCGCCATCCTGTTCGCGTTGGCCCTCTCGGTCCCGCTCGGAGTCCTCGCCGCCGTCTTCGCCGGCACCTGGCTCGACCGCACCGCGCTCGTCATCGCGGTCGTCGGGCAGGCGCTGCCGACGTTCTTTTTCGCGCTCGTTCTGATGATGCTGCTCTCGATCAATCTGCGATGGCTGCCGGTATCGGGCAGCGATACCTGGCAGCACTTCGTGATGCCCACCATCGCGCTCGGCTACTACGTGACGCCGCCGATCATGCGCCTGGTGCGCGCCGGCATGATCGAGGTGCTCGCCTCCGATTACATCCGCACCGCGCGGGCCAAGGGCCTCTCCGGGGCCAGCGTCACCTTCAAGCACGGGCTGCGCAATGCCGTGGTGCCGGTCGTGGCACTCGCCGCCGTTCAGCTCGGCTACCTGCTCGGCGGCTCGATCGTGATCGAGACCATCTTCGCGCTCGACGGGCTCGGCTATCTCGCCTACCAGTCGATCACGCACAAGGATTTTCCCGTGACCCAGGCGGTGCTCCTGCTGCTGTCGCTGATCTACGTGCTGCTGACGCTCGCCGCCGACCTCCTCAACGCCTTCCTCGATCCGCGCATCCGGGTGGCCTGATGGACGGCACGATCACCACGCCAGCCGCAGGACCGGGGCCGCTCCCGGCCGAGGCGGCGCTGTCCAGGGCGCCCTCCATGCTCAGGCGTGTGGCGGGCCACCCCGGCCTGGTGGCGGGCCTCGCGCTGCTTGGCCTCTGCATGGCGATGGCGCTGCTGGCGCCGCTGCTGGCCCCGCACGATCCCTACCTGCAGGACCTCAACCGGCGCCTGATCCCGCCGGTGTGGTACGAGAAGGGCTCGTGGGCGCACCCCTTCGGCACCGACAACCTCGGCCGCGACTATCTCTCCCGCACGCTCTACGGCGCGCGCATCTCGCTCCTGATCGGCCTCTCGGTGATGCTGATCTCCGGCGTCATCGGCACGGTGCTCGGTCTGGTCGCCGGTTACTTCGGCGGGCGCACCGACCTTGTCGTCAACTTCGTCATCACCGCACGGCTCGCCATGCCGGTGGTGCTCGTGGCGCTCGCCGTCGTCGCCATGACCGGCGGCTCCCTCCTGGTCGTGATCCTGACGCTCGGCCTCCTCAAGTGGGACCGCTTCGCCGTCGTCATGCGCTCGGCCACCATGCAGGTGCGGGGGCTCGACTATGTCGCCGCGGCCGAGGCGGCAGGCGCGGGCCGGCTGCGCGTGCTTGCGGGCGAGATCCTGCCCAACGTGCTCCCGCACCTGATCGTGGTCGCAACCGTCGAGTCGGGCTCGGCGATCCTGCTGGAGGCGGCGCTGTCGTTCCTCGGCCTTGGCGTGCAGCCGCCGCTGCCGTCTTGGGGGCTGATGATCGCCGAGGCCAAGAACTTCATGTTCTTCTCGTTCTGGCTGATCGCCACTCCGGGCACCGCGCTCGCCGCCCTCGTGCTCGGCATCAACCTGGCTGGCGACGGCCTGCGCGACGTGTTCGCGCCGGAGGGCCGTGCATGAGCGCCTTCGGCGGCCGGCCGCTGCTCGAGGTTGAGGGCCTCTCGGTCGACATCTCCACGCCGTCGGACCCGCTGCACGCCGTGCGCGATGTCTCCTTCGACGTCGGCCGCGGCGAGACCGTGTGTCTCGTCGGCGAATCGGGCTGCGGCAAGTCGATCACCTCGCTCGCCGTCATGGGCCTGCTGCCGCGCGCCGCCCACGCCCGCGCGACCCGCCTCGCCTTCGACGGCATCGATCTTGCGCAGCTGGCACGCGGCGCGCGCAACGATCTGCGCGGCAACCGCATGGCGATGATCTTCCAGGAGCCGATGACGGCGCTGAACCCGGCCTGGACCATCGGCGAGCAGCTCATCGAGGTGCACCGCCGCCACGTCGGCAAGGGCCGCGCGGCCGCGAAGGCGCGCGCCGTCGACCTGCTCGCCAAGGTCGGCATCGCCTCGCCGGCCGATCGGCTCGGCCAGTATCCCCACCAGCTGTCGGGCGGGCTGCGCCAGCGGGTCATGATCGCCATGGCGCTGATGTGCGAGCCGGAGCTCCTCATCGCGGACGAGCCGACCACAGCGCTCGATGTGACGATCCAGGCGCAGATCCTGCGGCTTCTCGCCGATCTCCGTCGCGAGCTCGGCATCGCGCTGCTCCTGATCACGCACGACCTCGGCGTGGTCGCGCGCATCGCCGACCGGGTCAACGTGATGTATGCCGGCGCCATCGTCGAGAGTGCCGGCACCGCCGACCTGTTCGCCGACCCGCGCCATCCCTATACGCGCGGCCTGCTCGCCTGCCTGCCGCGCCCCGGCGTGACGCGCGCCGGCGAGCGGCTCGGCATCATCCCCGGCGTCGTCCCGTCGCTGATCGGCGGCATCGCCGGCTGCGCTTTCCGCTCGCGCTGCCCGGTTGCCCTGCCGGCCTGCGCAGTCAGCGTGCCCCAGCGCGACGCGGCGCCCGGCCACCGCTTCGCGTGCGTGCACGAGACGGCCCCCCAGGGCATGCCGGCATGAGCGTGCCGGCATGAGCGACCTGGTCGAGATCGACAACCTTCGCCGCGACTTCAAGGTCGGGCGGGGGCTGTTCGCCCCGGCGGCGAAGCTGCAGGCCGTCGCCGGTGTCAGCCTCACTGTCCGCAGGGGCGAGGTGCTCGGCATCGTCGGGGAGTCGGGCTGCGGCAAGACCACGCTCGCGCGCATGATCCTGGGCCTCATCCCGCCGTCGGCGGGAACGATCCGGCTGGGCGGGCGCGAGCTCAGCCGGATCCCGCGCCGCGAGCGGGCCCGGCGCATGCAGCCCGTGTTCCAGGACCCCTATTCCTCGCTCAACCCCCGCCGGCGCATTGCCGACATCGTGCAGCTGCCGCTCGACGTCCAGGGCACGGGGACGGCGAGCGGGCGGCGCGCGCGGGCGATCGCCGCCCTCGACAAGGTCGGCCTGCCGGCGCGCTATGCCGACAGCTATCCGAGCCAGCTCTCCGGCGGCCAACGCCAGCGCGTCGCCATCGCGCGGGCCCTCGTCACAGAGCCAGAGATCGTGGTGTGCGACGAGCCGACCTCGGCCCTCGACGTCTCGGTGCAGTCGCAGATCCTGAACCTGCTCATGGATCTGCGGCGCGACCTCGGGCTCACCTACATCTTCATCAGCCACAACCTCGCCGTCGTCGAGCACCTCGCAACGCGGGTCGCGGTGATGTACCTCGGCCGCGTGGTGGAGCTGGCGCCTGCCGAGGCGATCTTCGCCGCGCCCAGGCATCCCTATACCCAGGCGCTCCTCGCCTCCGTTCTGACGCCGGAGCCGGGGCTTGGCATTCCCGATGCGGGCCTCGGCACCACGCCGCCCGACCCGCTCAACCTGCCGCCGGGCTGCCCGTTCCACCCCCGCTGCCCCAGGGCCTTCGGGCCATGCGCCAGCGCGGTGCCGCGCGACGTGGCGGCCGGGGCCGCGACGGTTGCCTGTCATCTGCACGACGCTGCCGTTGTTCATGCGGCGGCTTGATGCCGCGCATGGACTGCCTCAACCGCCGGCCGGGAGAGGGAACTCGTCGAGATAGCGGTTGTAGTCGTCCTCCACGTCGATTTGCAGGCTCGCCAGCACGCGCACGACCGCGTTGTAGAAGCCGATGGTGAGCACCAGGTCCACGGTGCGCTCGTTGTCCAGGCTCTCGCGCAGCCGAGCGAAGGTGGCATCCGAGACCGCCAGGTCGCGGGTCATATCGGCCGCCGCCTTCAGCACGGTCCTGGCCAGCGGCTCGAGCGCGCTGGGGCGCCCCTCCGCCTCATCCACCAGGGCGCGAATGTCTGCGTCCGACACGCCGAACCGCCTGCCGATCTTTACATGGTGGGACCACTCGTAGGGCTCCCGGGTGAGATAGCCGACCATCAGGATCGCCAGCTCGCGCAGGCGTGGGTCCAGCCTGCTCCTGAAGCGGATGAACTCGCCGAGCCCGTGGAACGCGCGCAGCGCGTTGGGGCTGTGCGCCAGCGCCCTGACAAGGTTGATGTTGCGCGCCAGCAGGTCCCGGTGCTCGGGGGCGAGGTCCTGCTGGTCGAGATAGGGCAGGCGGGCCATGAACACGGTCTCCCTCGTTGACTTGATGCGGCCAGGCGGAGCACTGGCGCTCAGCTTTCCAGCTCTCGGTCGAGCCAGACATCAATGTAGTCCCCGGCCTTCAGAAATCGCCAACCGGGAGCCAGGCCCAGGAACGGTAGAGCATCTGCGCACCATGCCTGAAGATGCGCGACGCACAGAGGCACAAAGAAATCATCCGCATGGCTTAGCTCCTCACCGCACCAAATGTACCAGCCTGTCGTATCGCCTACGGGGCTGTGGCGAAGACCGTTCAGCGGCACCAAGCCATGCCTGACATTCTCGCTAATGCCGACCTTCATGTCAGTTGGCGAGGCAACGAACACGCTGCCGTAGCGTTCCCAGATCGCACGCTGCTGTGCTTCGAGGTCTTCAAGGTCCATGATGAGGCCATTGCTTTGTATTCGCCATAGCATGGCGACAGGTGGTGGGACTCCACCCATCGCCGGACTGCATATTGCGCATTCCTTCAAGCCACAATCGACGCTACCATGGCCCCCATAAGCGGTCGGCGCGAAATCAACGAAGCCGCCTTAACGGGAGGAAATGATGACCTGGATAGCCACACGGCGGGCCGTGCTTGCCGTGAGCGCGCTCGGCACAATGTGCATCGCGCCCCTCGCCGCTCAGACCAAGGAGGTGAAGGTCGGCCTGATCGCGCCGATGTCGGGGCCGTGGGCGCGGCAGGGAGACCTGATGGTCAAGGGCGCCAACCTCGCCATCGAGAGCATCAACAAGGCCGGCGGCATCAAGGCGCTCGGCGGCGCCAGGCTGAAGCTCCTGGTCTTCGACGCCGGCGACAGCGTGGAGAAGGCCAAGAACGCGGCCCAGCGCATGGTCGCGCAGGAGCCCGACCTCGTCGGCGCCACCGGGGCGTGGCTGTCGAGCTTCACCCTCGGCGTCACCGAGGTGACCGAGCGTGCCGAGCTGCCGGTGCTCACGCTCTCCTACTCCGATCTCATCACCGCGCGCGGCTTCAAGTACGTGTTCCAGACCTCGCCGACCGGCGGCGCGCAGGCCCTCGCTGCCCTGCCGGCCCTGGTGAAGCTGGCGGAGGACGCGACGGGCAAGAAGCCCAGGACGGTTGCCATCGTCATGGACAACACGGCGGCCCCGGTGAGCTTCGCCAAGCCCATGCGCGAGGGCGGCATCGCCAAGCTCGGCCTCAAGCTGGTGGTCGATGAGACCTTCACGCCGCCGCTGTCGGACGCCACGCCGCTGATCCAGAAGGTGCGGTCAAGCCGCCCGGATTTCCTCCTCCTGCTGCCGACGGCGATCTCGGACGACAAGATGTGCCTGGAGAAGCTGCACGAGTTCGGCTTGGGGCGCGGGCGCGTGCCGGTGATCTCCAACGGCGCCCACATCGGCGCGCCCGACATGCTCAAGAACCTGGGCAAGGACCTCCTGGAAGGGGTCATGACCATCGTCGCCAACTGGGGCGCCAAGGGCCAGGAGGAGATCATCAAGGAGTTCGTTGCCAAGACCGGCGAGCCGTGGATCACGCAGGATTCGCTTTCCACCTACGGCGACATCCTGATCCTCAAGGAGGCGCTGGAGAAGGCCGGCGTCGCCGACCGCCGCAAGGTGGCCGAGGCGATCCGCGCCATGGACACCACGGAAGGGCCGGCAAAATACTTCCCCGGCGGCCGTATCAAGTTCGACGACAAGGGACGCCGCGTGGGGGCCGACGTCGTGATCGTGCAATGGCAGAAGGGCGTCCCGGTGACGGTCTATCCGCCGGCATCCGCTATCGCCCAGCCGATCTGGCCGAAGTCGTAGGTTGGGTCGAGCGAAGCGATGACCCAACGCAACAGGGGCAACACCTCGCAGATGGTGGAACGCGACGTTGGGAATGCCAGCGCCCGCCACAACGTCCCCTTTCCCCTTGTGGGGGAGGGACAGGGTGGGGGTGATCGCAGAACATCGAAGGTTGGGAGTCCCCCCACCCCTAGCCCCTCCCCGCAAGGGGGAGGGGAATCCGGTCGCGGCTGTGGTAGGCGAGGCCGCTTCATCCGCCGTGGGTTGGCGAAAGCCGGGCGCCGGCTACCCCGCCACGTGCTCCAGCGCTGCCAGCAGATAGGGCCGGAACGCGGGATAGTTCTCCACCATCGGGAAATGGCCCATGCCCTTCATGACGGTGAGGCGCGAGCCGGGGATCGCGGCGGCCACCGCTTCGCTCATGGCCGGCGTGCAGGAGTAGTCGTACTCGCCGGTCAGGAGCGCGATCCTGCAGCGGCTGGTGTCGATCCGCTTCACGTCCTCGCGCGCGTCCCAATCGACGCTGTAGAAGTGCACGTCGCCCTGGTACACGCCGGGGCCCGACTGGCTGTAGTACCACCAGTTCTCGCGCCGGCTCGTCTCCGGGCTCAGCGGCGAGTTGAGGCCGTAGGTGTAGCTCGCGCACAGCTCGCCGCCGTGGATCGCGGGATGGTGCAGCAGCTCGTTGTAGCGGCCGGGCGCGTAGGCCGAGCTCTCCAGCCCGACGATGCCCGTGAGCTCCTCCTGGAACTCGGCGGCGATCTTGAGCACGATCGCGCCGCCCATGGAGCAGCCCATCACCACCGGCCGCTCCAGCCCAAGTGCCAGCCAGACCGCACGTATCGTCTCTACATAAGAGGCCGTGGTCAGGCGATACCTCTCGAGCCACCAGCCATCGGGCGGCGTGGAGCGGCCATGGTAGGGCAGGTCGAAGGCGATCACGCGGAAGCGGTCGGTCACGGCCGCGTCGTTGAGGACATGGCGGTATTGGCGGCTGTCGGCGCCGGCGGTGTGGAGGCACAGTAGCGGAATGCCGCGGCCAGCCTCCTCGACGAGCACGCGGTGCGCGGCGCCGCCGATTGTGACGGTCAGATACCGGCCGATGACCGGCTCGAATTCAGGCATCGGGGGCCCCCACCTCGCGCATGATGTTCATCATCCGGTGCAGCGCGCGGGCGTTCTGCATGGCGATCAGGCTGTCGCCTTCGAGCACGAACTCCGGCACGCGCATGAGCATGGCGAAGAAGTCGTGGAACAGCGGCGGCGGCGTCGGGCTCAGGAACTTGCGCCACACCGATACCGGCGCCCGGAAGCCGAACGGCACGCGCGTGTCGAGCCGCGGGGCGGCCACGATCTCGGCGATCCGGCCCTTCTCGACCTTGAGCGCGTAGCGGCTGTCGCCGAATGTCAGGCCGAAGGCGGTGGTAAACCAGCCGCCGATGACGGCCAGCTCCTTGTCGGCGTTGGCGCGCGCCCGGAAGCGTTCAAGCCAAGGCAGGCCGGGAAAGTCGCTCATATTGACTCCATGGGGCTGTCTTCCTCCAGGAAATCATGGCTCCGAGCAAGGGACAACGTTGTCATCCCGGTGCTTGTCACCGGGATCCATCATGCCGCCTGCTTCGGCGCCGGTGGCTTGCTGGGTGCCGGGGACAAGCCCCGGCATGACAACCCGGATGTAAGGTCTGTGAGTGTCACGTTAGCGCGGCCTTGCCGGCTATTCCACTTCGCCGGGGTGCTGAGACAATGACCGACTGGGAGTGGCTCATCATTGACGTGCTGCAGTCCTTTGCCGCCGGCCTGCTGGTCGGCGGCATCTACGGTCTCATGTGCGTGGGGCTCGGCATCATCTTCGGCGTCATGCGCGTGATCAACTTCGCGCACGGTGACTTCATGATGCTCGGCATGTACGTCGCCTACTACCTCGTGACCGGCTTCGGTGTGCTCGCGTTCCTCGGCCCCTATGCCGCGCCTATCGTCGGCGCGATGCTCGCCGGCCCGGTTGTCTTCGTGATCGGCGCCCTGCTGCACCGCACCCTGATCGCCAGGGTCACCGGCGCCCGTGTGGTCTAGGCCGAGGCAGAAGGGCACTACGCCCAGATCATCCTCACCCTCGGCATAGCGCTGGTGCTGGCGAACGGCGGGCTCATCCTGTTCGGCTCGCAGCCCGTGTCCGTGCAGTCACCGCTGTCGCGCGAGTCCTGGGAGATCGGCCTCGTGCTCTTCAATCAGGCCCGCACCGTCAGCTTCGTGATCGCGGTTGCCATCGCAATCGGACTGTTCGTGTTCCTGACGCGCACCAGCCTGGGCAGGGCGCTGCGCGCCGCCGCCGACAACCCGATCGCCGCCGCCTACGTCGGCGTCGATGTGGACCGCGCCCATCGGCTGGCCTTCGGGCTCGGCGTGGGCATCACCGCGGTGGCCGGAGGGCTGATCGCCAGCACCCAGTCGTTCCAGCCCTACATCGGCTTCGACTTCGTCATCATCATGTACGCAGGCGTGGTGCTGGGCGGCATGGGCAGCATCCTCGGCGCTTTCTGGGGCGGGCTCACCATCGGGGTGGTGCAACAGATGGCAACCCTGGTGCTGCCGTACCAGCTGCAGAACACCGCCATCTTCGTGGTCTTTCTTCTCATCGTCTTCTTCCGGCCGCAGGGGATGTTCGGCCGGGTGTGGGACCGCACCTGATGGCAGCCTCCCCATCCTCCCTGCGCCGAAGCTATCTGGCGATCGGCATCTTCGCCGGCCTCTACCTGGCGCTCGGCGTTCTCGTCCAGAACTCCTACTA
>JBAPMW010000249.1:0-1570 GCA_049278815.1 Hyphomicrobiaceae bacterium | reverse complement strand
TCAAGGCCGCAGTCAATATTCTGCAGAATGGCGAGATCATTCTTATATTCCCGAGCGGCACGCGAAAGGCGCACAATGCTGCCTTCAAGCGAGGCGCTGCGACAGTGGCGCTTCATGCCCGGGTTCCGCTTGTGCCCGCGTTCTACGAGGGCCCCAAGCATATACAGATAGGCCACATCATGCATCGACCGCGCATCCGCGTGACGTTTGGGGCACCCATCCCAACGTCGGAGCTACTGCATGGAAAGGCGACGGCGTTGGCCCTCACTCACCAGCTCGAATTTGCGATTGCCAAACTGAAACCGACCGTGAACTTGGACCTCTACGCCGCCTAGAGGTTCGAGGCGATGATTCCGCGGCCAGAGATAGAGGCTGATCTTGCGTGCCGCGTTGCGCCTGAGGCCGTTCGCATGACCGCGCTCTGGTGGCAGACGGGCGTAATCTACCAGATTTACCCGCGCTCCTTCCAAGACACCAACGGCGACGGCATCGGCGACCTGAAGGGGATCGAGCGGCGGCTTGACTACTTGGCGAGCCTGAACATCGACGCGATCTGGATCTCGCCCATCTACCCCTCGCCGATGGCCGATTTCGGCTACGACATCGCCGACTACTGCGGTGTCGATGCGCGCTTCGGCACGCTCGCCGATCTCGACACGCTGCTTGTGAAAGCCCATGCCCGCGGGCTCAAGGTGCTGCTCGACCTCGTGCCCAATCACACGTCCGACCGACATCCCTGGTTTGCCGAGAGCCGCTCCTCGCGCGACAATCCGAAACGGGACTGGTACATCTGGCGCGATCCCGCTCCCGACGGCGGGCCCCCCAACAACTGGATCAGCGATTTCGGCGGCCCGGCCTGGGAGTGGGACGAGGCCACGGGCCAATACTACTACCACGCCTTCCTGAAGGAGCAGGCGGACCTCAACTGGCGCAATCCCGCCGTGCGGGCGGCGATGTACGACGTGATGCGCTTCTGGCTCGATCGCGGCGTGGACGGCTTTCGGATCGACGTGCTGTGGCACCTGGTCAAGGCGGCAGATTTCCCGGACAATCCGCCCAATCCCGACTATCAGCCGGCGATGGGCGACATGCACCGCGTGCGCCAGCTTCATTCCACCGACCAGCCCGAGGTGCACGAGATCGCCGCCGACATGCGCGCGCTCGCCGACAGCTATGGCGGCAGCGGACGGGCCGATCGCGTGCTGATCGGCGAGATCTACCTGCCGGTCGATCGGCTGATGCACTACTACGGCCGGACGCGGGCCGGGGTGCACCTGCCGTTCAATTTCCAGCTCATCGATGCGCCATGGGAGGCGCGCTCCCTTGCCAAGCTGATTGCAGACTATGAGGCGGCGCTTCCGCCGGGCGGTTGGCCGAGCTGGGTGCTGGGCAACCACGACCGGCCGCGCGTCGGCACCCAGCGCGGGCCGGCCCAGGCCCGCGTCGCGGCGATGCTGCTGCTGACTCTGCGCGGCACGCCCACCCTCTACTACGGCGACGAGCTGGGCTTGAGCGACGTGGGCGTTCCAGCCGCCCAGGTTCAGGACCCGCGCGAGCTACGCGAGCCCGG
>JBAPMW010000248.1:0-6421 GCA_049278815.1 Hyphomicrobiaceae bacterium | reverse complement strand
CCAGTGCTCCGAGCGATGATGGTGCATCTGCATGGAGAGCTTGCCGCCTGGTTTCACGTGCAGCAGCTTCACCTGGAAGCGCGGGCCGAGGCTGAGCGTCTCGAAGTAGCCCCACGGGCGGTAGTTGCGGACATGGCTCTCGTGCTCGGTGCGCCCTGATGCCTTGAGTCTGGCCACCAGCTTGCCCACGTCCTGCGCCTTGCTGCGGTCGGCGACCAGCAGGGCGTCGGGCGTGTCGACGATCACGAGGTTGCTCACGCCCACGGTGGCGACCAGCGAGCGCTCGGAGAGGACGTAGCAGTCGCTGGTCGCCTCCATGACCGCGTCGCCGTGCACCGCGTTGCCGTCCTTGTCCTGTGGGCTCATCTCCCACAGCGACGACCACGACCCTACGTCGCTCCAGCCCACATCGATCGGCACCACCGCCGCCAGGGAGGTGCGCTCCATCACCGCGTAATCGATGGAGATGCTGGGTGCGCGCTCGAAGCTCTTGCCCTCCAGCCGCAGGAAGCCCAGGTCGTCGCATGCGCCGGCGAGCGCACCCTTCGCCGCCTCCAGGATGGCGGGCTCCAGGCGCTCCAGCTCGCTCAGGAAGGTGCGCGCGCCCAGCACGAAGATGCCGCTGTTCCAGTCGTAGCTGCCCG
Organism: Hyphomicrobiaceae bacterium; assembly: GCA_049278815.1. Lineage (GTDB taxonomy): Bacteria > Pseudomonadota > Alphaproteobacteria > Rhizobiales > Hyphomicrobiaceae > AWTP1-13. Next base: position 5,777 of record JBAPMW010000248.1, on the reverse strand, counting down.
CCGCGATGTACTCCTCCGCCGTGCCCCGGCTCGGCTTCTCCGTGAAGCCGGCCACGGCATAGGCGCCGTCGAAGCCCGCGAGCGGCTTGCCGCGCTGGATGTAGCCGTAGCCGGTGTGCGGCGCGGCGGGCCTGATGCCGAACAGCACCAGCTTGCCGGTGGCCGCGATCTCGCCGGCCTTGCGCACCGCCGCCACGAAGCCCGGCGCATCTTTGATGACGTGATCGGACGGCATCACGGCGATGACGGCGTCCGGATCGTTGCGCTCGGCGAGGAGAGCCGCCACCGCCACCGCCGGTGCGGTATTCCTGGCCGTCGGCTCCAGCACGATGGCGCTCGGGTGAATGCCGGCGCGCTCGGCCTCGTCCTTCACCAGGAAGCGGTGGTCGTTGTTGCAGACGACCATGGGTGCTGCGAACCCGTCCCCTGCTCCCAGGCGCGTCAGCGCCGCGGCGAGGAAGCTCTCAGGCTGGACCTGCGGGAAACGAATGAACTGCTTGGGAAAGCGCGCGCGCGACAACGGCCACAGCCGCGTTCCCGCTCCCCCGGATAGAACCACAGGCTGGATGGTGAGCATGGGGCGATCCTCCCGTGAAGATGCGAGCCTTACCAGCGCTGGCGCAGCGGCTCAAGCGGACGCCGAGGCCATCCCGGCAGCGATCTGTGGAGCGGGGTGGTGCGATGCCGCGCCCGCATGGGAGCGGGAATAGAGGATATATTGCGTAGGATGACTGTTGGTCGGCGACATGCGGCGGCTCACGAGGCAAAGCCCCAGTCATGCAATCGCGCCTGTCAGCACGCGGCCACCTTCGCGTCCGTCCCGGCGCGCGCCCGCCGCGCCGGGCGCATCTTGAGGGCAGGTTGCCTGCGGCGGAGTTGCACGCGCTCGAGGACCGGCTGGTCCTTGAGGTCGTCGCCATGCAACAGCCCGCGAGATCTGGGGCTGAGAGGGGTCGCACCCGGCCGTGCATGGCGCGCCCGCTTCGACTACAGTCTGCCGGGGAAGAGACAAGCCAAGGGGCGCGAGAGTGCAGGAGCGCAACGCCGGCAGCGGCGGGCCACAGATCGTCATCGAAGGCATCGACCACCTTTATCGGCCGCCCGCCGGCCGCCCGGTGCTGGCGCTGGAGGATGTCTCCCTCGAAGTGCGTCCGCGCGAGTTCCTGGCGCTGCTCGGGCCGTCGGGCTGCGGCAAGTCGACCTTGCTCTACCTGATCGGCGGCTTCCTGCCCACCGAGCGAGGCCGCATCCTGCTCGACGGCACGCCCATTGCCGGACCGGGCCCCGACCGGGGCATCGTGTTTCAGCATTTCGCCCTGTTTCCCTGGAAGACCGTGCGCGCCAATGTCCTCTATGGCCTGGAGAAGATGGGGCTCAAGCGCGAGGAGCGGGAGAAGCGCGCGCAAAGCTTCATCGACCTCGTCGGCCTTACCGGTTTCGAGGACAGCTACCCCTCGCAGCTCTCCGGCGGCATGAAGCAGCGCACCGCGATCGCCCGTACGCTCGCCATCGACCCCAAGATCCTGCTCATGGACGAGCCGTTCGGCGCGCTCGACGCCCAGACCCGCGCCTTGATGCAGCGGGAGCTGCTCTCCATCTGGCGCCGCAGCCCCAAGACCGTGATCTTCGTCACCCATGACGTGCAGGAGGCCGTCTACCTCGCGGACCGGGTGGCGGTGATGACCGCGCGTCCCGGCCGCATCAAGACCATCGTCGACATCGGCCTGGACAAGGGCGATCCCAGCATCGCCAAGTCCAAGGCCTTCATCGACGCCGTGGATGAGATCTGGAACCTGGTGCGCGACGAGGCCATCAAGGCGCAGGAGGCGCGCGTCTCGCCGTGAGGGCCGCAGAGACGTGCTAACTCTGCATTGATATGCGATACGAATACAATGGAGACACGCTGTAGCGCACGCGACGTGGATGGTGCGGGACAAGAGAGAGGCGGTGTCCCCCCTCCCCTTGATGGGTACGGCATTCACACATCTTCTCCGTGCGGAAAGAGCGCGCTTCTGACCGCGTGGCGCAGGCCGCTTGGATCGATCATGGGCAATTAAATTGCTAATAACGCATTTTATATTTGACGTTATCGCATAGTTAGTTATTGTGCTGTATGTCGTATTGGAAGATCGTGCGTTGGCACCATGGGGAGGGCTCCGCAAAACTCTCGGCAAGCGGCATCAACGCTGATCGAGACGGCATGGATGGCGTGGCGCCCTTCCCGCGGGCGGCGCAGGTGCGCCGCATCGGGGATGCCGCCAGCCAGCCAGCGATGAGGAGGCTGGCTGCGACGCCTCTGTCCAGGCGCTGCGCCTCTGCGGATGTCCCCACGGTCGGCCTAGCTGCGCCGGCGCAGCTCTGACAGCCCGGCCAGCGGCGGTCCGGCGCAGCTCTGATGAATATGCCCTCTCGTGGAGGCTCTGCGGGAGGCGGGGTGGCCTGCGGGACGGGGCCCGTTGCCGGTAGGCAACGCCGTGAGCTGCTGCGGTCGTTCCGGCCGAGCAACCGTGGCGGCGCACCGGGGATCCGGCCGCCCGGCCAGGGCCAGATGAATGACTGTCGCTCGTCCCTCCGGCTGCCTGTCCCGGAGGGGCCCACCTCAAAAATCGTCACAGAACTCCGCCCGCCGGCCGTGGCCGGCGCGCTGAGCGCAACCCGAGGGATCTCAAGGGACCTCATCTGGGGGCGTGCCGCCCGGCCTCGCGGACTTCCGGCCTCACGGACTTGCGGCGCAAGGCGCCGTCGCGCGGCGCGGGCGCGCCTCATGCCCCGCAGTGATCCGCAGCCGTTCTCGCTGTGCTCCAGGCTCGCTGATGCCACTCCCAGTTGCTGGTGACACGAGCACTTTAGCAGCATCATCTAAACTGTCAAATGGAAACTGCTATAACAGCATCATAGTCATCGAATAATTTGCGAATTAAAACGACAGCGGCGACCCACTTGTGTGAATGCCGTAACTTTCCGGGTCTGACACGAAACACAACCTCGTGGCGCCGCCCGGATCCCTCTCCCCGCTCTTTGCGGGGAGAGCATCAGGGTGAGGGGGCAGCCGCAAGGGAAATCCCCTTCCACGAGGGGCGTCGAGAGGCGCAAATCCCAAGCGGCGTGCAGGCCGCCCCTCACCCCGACCCTCCCCGCCGCCCCCGGGACCGTTGTGGCGAGGTGGCCATCGTGGATGGCCCGAGGGCGGCGGGGAGAGGGGCTCCTCGCCGGTTCCCCTCTATCCATGCCGCAAACTGCCGGGCAGGCTGCTCGTTTCGTCATCGAGGGTCGCCGAAGCCGGTGACACCGTTCAACAACGCACGGGGGCAACAATGGTGTCAGCCCCGGCCTTCGCCGGGGCAGAGGGTCGGACACCACCCCTACGCCTCGTCCACGATGGGGTTCGACAGCACGCCGATGCCCTCCAGCTCCACCTCGACGCGGTCGCCGGCCTTCATCCAGGCGGGGGGCTTGCGGGCGTGGGCGACGCCCGAAGGGGTGCCGGTGGCGATCAGGTCGCCGGGCTCCAGCGTCATGATCTCCGAAAGGATGGCGATGGTCTTGGGCGTCGAGAAGATCATGTCGGAGGTGTTGGAATCCTGCATGGTCTCGCCGTTCACGCGGGTGGTGATGCGCAAGGGCGAGGCGCCGGGGGGCAGCGCGTCGGCGGTGACCACCCAGGGGCCGAGCGGGCCGGTGGAGTCGAAGTTCTTGCCGGCGGTCCACTGCGTGGTCTTGCGCTGGTAGTCGCGCACGGACACGTCGTTGAAGAGGGTGTAGCCGAAGACGTGGTCGAGCGCCTTGTCCTCGGGGATGTGCCGGCCGCCCTTGCCGATGACGATGGTGAGCTCGCACTCGTAGTCGAGCTGGATGGAGCACCTGGGCCGGATCACCGGGGCGCCGGCGGCGGTGAGCGAGGTGGGCACGCGCAGGAACAGGGACGGGTAGGTGGGCATCGGGTGCCCGCCCTCCTTGGCGTGCAGCGCGTAGTTGAGGCCGATGCAGATGAACTTCGAGGGCCGCGCGATGGGCAGCGCCGGCTTGACCGAGGCAAGGGGCAGCCTGGCCGAGGTGGGGGCCTTGGCGGCGGCGACCTCGACCTTGGCAAGCGCGGTCGGGCCGGCGGCGATCAGGGCGGCGAGGTTCGCAGGCGAGGAGGCGTCGGCGGCGGCAATGTCGATCACGCTGTCGCCCTCAACCAGGCCGAGCGCGGTGCCGGAGCCCTTCTCGAACATCATCAGCTTCATGGGTGCGTCTCCTTCTCGCCAGCCTCGCGGCGCGCTCGCCGCCCCCTGGGGCCCCTGGGGGCCTTGTTAATGGTGGCCGGACGGCAGCAGGATGGGGCCGGATCTGTCAAGTGACCTGTCAAGTACCTGGAGGCGAGCCGCACGCATGCACAACCTCAAGACCGACTCGGGCCGGCTGTGGGACAGCCTGATGACGACGGCCGCCATCGGCGGGACGGCCAAGGGCGGCATCTGCAGGCTCACGCTCACCGAGCACGACCAGCGGGTGCGCGCGTGGCTGCAGGCCCAGGTGGAGGCGCTGGGCTGCGCGATCGTGCGCGATGATATGGGCACGATGTTCGCCCGGCGGGCGGGGCAGCGGGGCGACGTGCCGCCCATCGCCATCGGCAGCCACATGGACACTCAGCCGACGGGCGGCAAGTTCGACGGCAACCTCGGCGTGCTGGCGGCGCTGGAGGTGCTGCGCACGCTTGCCGCGGCGGGCTACGAGACCTTCGCGCCTGTCGAGCTCGTCAACTGGACCAATGAGGAGGGCGCGCGCTTCTCGCCGCCGATGCTGGCCTCCGGCGTGTTCGCGGGCGTGTTCGCGCGCGAGTGGGCGTGCGCGCGCACCGATGCGGAGGGCGTGAGCTTCGGGGCGGCGCTGGAGGCGATCGGCGAGCGGGGCGACGAGCCGTGCGGGCAGCATCCGCTGTCGGCGTTCTTCGAGCTGCACATCGAGCAGGGTCCCATCCTGGAGGCGGAGGGCCTCGACATCGGCGCGGTCACGGGCGTGCAGGGCATGCGCTGGTTCGAGGTTACGATTACGGGCCAGGAAGCGCACACAGGGGCGACGCCGATGCATCTGCGCCGGAACGCGCTGCTGGGGGCGGCCAGGCTGGTGGAGAATGTGGAGGCCATCGCCCGCGCGCACGCGCCGCTCGCCGTGGCGACGGTGGGGTCGATGCGGGTGAGGCCCAACTCGCCCAACGTGGTGCCGGGCGAGGTGCTCCTGACCGTCGATCTGCGCCATCCGGAGTCGGCGGTGCTGGAGGCGATGGAGGGCGAGCTGCAGGCGGCGCTTGGGGAGGCCTGCGATCCCCTCGGGCTGTCGGGTGCCGCGACCAGGGTCTGGGACCAGCCGCCGGTCGCCTTCGATGCCGACTGCGTCGCCGCGGTGCGTGGCGCGGCCGAGCGCAGCGGCCTCAAGGTGCGCGACATGATCTCCGGCGCCGGCCACGACGCGGCCTATGTGGCCCGCGTGGCCCCCACCGCCATGATCTTCGTCCCCTGCCGCGGCGGCATCAGCCACAACGAGGCGGAGCACTCCAACCAGGAGCAATGCGCGGCGGGGGCGCAGGTGCTGCTGGAGGCGGTGCTGGCGTACGATCGGCGGCTTGCGGAGCGATCGTAGCGACTGGCCGGTGGCCGGTATATATCTCCTGGCCCCGCAGCTTGCGATGTGGCGCCTCAGCGGCATTCTGGCGCTAACGCGACGAGACTAGAGCGCTTTCCACTCGATGTGGATCGCGCCGGGACCTGTCTTCGGAAAGGTGCGTCGTGCGCCCC
>JBAPMW010000247.1:0-7247 GCA_049278815.1 Hyphomicrobiaceae bacterium | reverse complement strand
GCCGCAGCCGCCCCAGAGCGCTGCTGGACCAGGCACCCATGGATGTCTCCACCCGAAAGCTTCATGCGCTCGACGAGCGCCGTGGGTGCCAAAGCGTCGTCGCTGACATGAAGAACGGCCATGGTCGCATGCAGCAGCTCCGCAAAACCGCGCGCGACCGGGAGCGCTGCTGTCGCATGCGCTGAGCCGTCGAGCGGAACCAGTACGGTCTTAGGGAATGTCATCGCCGACCTCCTTCCAGTTGCCCCACCCCGACCCGTCACCTTGCAAGGCGAAGCGTTGGCCGCCGCGCACACGGCAGGCCGGCCCGTCGATCACGGCTATCGCGAGTTCGTCCCCCTTCCCCACCGCTACCTCGATCCGCCTCGGATCAGCTGCAAAGCGCAGGCGTAGAAACCGTCCCCGCCACTGCACCGAAAACGCGAGCTCGGCCCAGCCGGGAAGCAGATGCGGGTCCACGGTTATGCCGTCCTCCCGCATCTGCAGGCCCGCAGCACCGAACACGGCCGCCTGCCATAGGCCACCAAGCGCGCCCATGTGCACGCCGCCGGCGGCATTGCCCATGTTGTTCGCCAGGTCGATCTCCGCAGCCTGGTGGAAGTAGGCCTGCGCACGCGCCAGATCGCCAAGCCGGGCGGCGACGAGGGCGTGCAGCGCCGGGCTCAGCGAGCTGCCATGCGCGGTGCGAGGCTCGTAGTACCGGAAGTTTGCCTCATGCACGGAGACCGGCCATTTGTCCCAGAGCAGCGCGCTCAGCGCCACCACATCCGCCTGCTTGATGGCCTTCGATCGGCCGACCCGCTCCGCACCGAGGCACACATCGATCGGCGCGGGGCAACCCTCGTGCGCCGCCGCGTCGAGGTCTTCGAGCTGGAAATAGCCGGCAAACTGCTCGATGAGCCTGGTCGCAGGATCGAACCCCGTCACCAGCTTCGCAGCCACAGCACGCCAGCTCGAGGGCTCGCTCTCCGAGAGCCCAAGTCGTGGCGACAGCAGCTGCCAAGCGCCGGGCCGCTCGCGGCTGAGGATGGCCGCGGCGTCGGCGGCTCGCTCCAAATTGAAGGCCGCCATCACGTTCGTGTAGGCATTGTCATCGACCAATTCGTGGTACTCGTCAGGGCCGATCACCTGCCGGATGTGCGCGCGGCCGTTAGGCTCGACTTGCGCCCGGCTCGCCCAGAACCGCGCCGTTTCGACGAGGATCTCGGCGCCTGCGGCCACCATGAAGGCATCGTCGCCGACCGCGCGCCAATACTGCCAAACGCCGTACGCAACGTCGGCGCTGATGTGGTGCTCCCGTTCACCCGTCCGGATGACCACAAGGCGTCCATCGGGTGCGACGACCCTTTGCGGCGTTACCTCGTCGCCGGTGTCGGCCGATTCCCAGGCATAAAGAGCACCCTCACAGCCGTACGCTCTGGCCTTGCGCCGCGCAGCATCGAGGGTGTGGTAGCGGTACATGAGCAGGGCCCGTGCCGCCGGCGGATCGGTAAGCACGTAGAACGGCAGCATGTAGATCTCGGTGTCCCAGAGCACATGGCCGCGATACGCCTCTCCGGTCAGCCCGCGTGCACCGATCGAGACATGCTCGTCGGCAGGATTGACCGCTGCGATGAGGTGGTAGATCGCGAATCTAAGCGCGCGTTGCGCCTTTTCGTCTCCGACGATCCGAACATCGGCGGCTTCCCATTTGCGCCGCCATGCATCGACGTGCGCTTCCGCGCCTACTCGAAGGCCCCGCGTGCGCATCGAGCAGAGATGGTCGCGCGCCGCGTTGGCTGGACTTGCAACGTCGCATGAGGTGAAGACCGCAAGAATGCGATCGACGTGCACCGTCTCGCCGAGGCCTGCCTCCCACGACCATTGGTCCTCGCCGCCGTGCTGGATTCCACCCTCGCGACCGGCCGGCATCGAGGTGGCCGGACCCTGCAGCTCCGAAGCCGCAGCGATCGCAACCTCCTTGCCGGAGACGCGCATGAGGAGCGCGCCGGATTGAGCCCGAACCTGCTCGACGTCCGTACGCGTTGCTTTCGAAGGACCGAGACGCGCTCTTAGGTTGATCTTCCCTGCGTAGTTCTCGGCTGTTATCGCCACCGATTGGATCAGCACGTGCCGATCGGCAAGGGACGCCAGCCCGCAACAGGCCAACCGCGTGACCCGTCCGCTCGGGTCCTCCTGTCGCCATTCCCGCCACAGAATGCCTCGGCGCAGGTCAAGGGCTCGCCGATAGGCGAGCAAACGGCCGTGATCGGACGACAACAGTTGGCCCTCAACCGTGACCGCCATGTGCAACCAGTGCGGAAGCACGGCAAGCCTGGGCCCCAATCCGCCATCCGCAACGAAGATGCCCGCGATAAAGGTCGCAGGATGCGAGCGTCGACCGCCCTCGCCAATCGAGGCCCTGGTGCCGAGATATCCGTTGCCGAGCGCAAACAGCGATTCGATCTCGCGCTCCCGCGCCGGGTCCACGCCATCTTCGATCAGGACCCAGCCCGGGTCTGCGCCCGGAGGTGAAAGCACAAGGCCGTTCATGCGAGTTGGGCAATCAAACGCCACGATCGCCACCGCTTTCTCTGCCAACGACCGAGCGTCACGCTCGTCGCGGCAAAGAAACATTGATTTCGATCAAGGATCTATCGGTCCCGGCCACGCCGGGATCGACCCAGGCTTCCCCGCGCGGGGGTCGGGTCCCCGGGTTCAGCATCGCTTCTCGGCCGTTCATGCGGGGCAGCGGCGCGCGAAGGAGAAAGGCGCGCGCGCAATTCGCAGCAGCCCCCGTCACAGCTGTCTTTCACTGTCGAAGCATCGGTCGGAAGCTGAGAGCCGCACCGGCCATGTGGCAAACATCACATCGGCCTGCAGGCAAGAGATTGAGCCACATCAAAGCCGCCCGCCCTCATCTGCCCTAGGCGGGGCGTTGCCTTGGCTCGCCGGGCGAACTGTTAACCCATCCCAGGACAGCTGCCGATGCGGATTGCCCAGATTGCGCATCTCTACGAATGCGTGCCGCCCAGGCTTTACGGCGGCACAGAGCGTGTCGTTTCGTTTCTGACCGAAGAGCTCGCGCGCCTGGAGCAGCCGACTACCGGTGGCTCGTCGAAGCGATGCCGCCGCAGCAAAGTGCGCGATCGGGGGGTCGTGAGTAGTGAGTAGGAGGTCCACATGCACTACTTCTCCAAGTCCGTCGGGATGAATTTCGAGGACGCCGTTGGCGCCGCAAGGCAGGCCCTCGAAGGCCATCACCTCAAGATCCTGGCCGAAATCGACCTGCGTCATGCCTTCAAGAGGCATCTCGCGGTCGATTTCCGTCCCTACCTCATTCTGAGCGCCTGCAGCCTGCCCTTGGCTCACCGAGCAATCCAGGCCAACGGCGACATTGGTTCCATTCTGCTTTGCAACGTGGTCATTCAGCAGCAAGCCGAGGGCCACGTCGAAATTTCGGCAGTGGATCCGGACGCCACGGTCGGAACGATCAATCATGTCGAGTTGATGTGGATCGCCCGCGAGCTCCGCTCTCTGGTTCAGCAAGCCATTGACGATGTCGAGACCCCTGCAGAACCTCAAGACCTCTCGCGTCACAAAGACCCGGCCGACCGTCCATGGGCGCAGGCGCTATCGTAGCAAAGATCAGAACGGCTTCAGCTCGACCTGAGCGTCGGCGAGGCGCCGGTAGAGATCGAGGCGTCGTCGCGCAGCCCAGACATCGTAGAGCAGGATCTCGGCCGGTCGCCAGTTCGCAACCCAGCCGAAGATCATGATGCCCTCCGCGACCAGCCGGGCGAGCCCTGAGTCCGGAAGGGTCGTGCGCACGGCCTGGCTCAAGGCGATCGACGCCGCGAGCACGGCCACCCCAATGGCGAGAGAGCGCCAGCCGGTTCGGAAGAGGTCGCTCAGGTCGCGCTCCAGCATGCCGGCCCGGTATGCGAAGTAGTGGCCGATGGCAGATCCCAGATCGCGCTGCCTGGCCTTGTCGGCTTCTACGGCCGGCAGGTGAACCAGGATCCGGAACGGCCCTCGCGAGTCGACTTCGCGCGCCCAGCCGACGAGGTAGGCCTCCGCATCGTCGTCGAGATCGCGTTCGGCAAAAGGCGATGGGTCGAGGGAGTTGAAGAGCTGCCCGACCTCGTGGACCCGCACCTCTATGGTGGCGCGGTCGGCTTGTTCGGTCGGCGGTCCTGGACCGCACACCTTCACAGCTCCTTGAGGCCGATCTGCGCTCCGTTAAGCTCGGCGACCAGATCCTCGTTGAGGACCTCCATCAAGGCGCCGATGCTGGTGGTCTTCTTCAGGCGCCGGTCCTGCATCTGCGTCCATGCTGACGCGAAGGCGCGCCCGAATGTCTCCGCATCGAAGACCTCATGCACCCCTTCGTAGAGGACGGCTCCCTCCTTTCGTAAGCTCAGCTTGAGTCTCATGGCTGACCTCGGGCCTATTTCCCACGTTGGATCGACAGCCCCCGCTCCCTCTGGCAGGGCCGCAACATGGGGTGGCAGAGAACGGCATCGGCGGGTTTGATCCTTCTCAATGTTCGTCGGGTCGGTCGAATGACAAAGGTCGGCTCTATCGCGCTCCTCGCGCGACCCGCACCATCTGCCGTGGTTGGTCATGCACCCTGCTGAGAGCCCGCTCCTCACCGACCTCTACCAGCTCAACATGATCCAGGCCTACTTGGATCACAGGGAGATGAGGACTGCGGTGTTCGAGTTCTTCGTGCGCAGGCTCCCTCCCCAGCGCGGGTTCCTTGTCGCTGCCGGGCTCGAGCAGGCGCTCGACTTCCTGGAAGGACTGCGCTTCGCGCCCGAGGAGCTTGACTGGCTTGGGCGGAGCAGGCGCTTCGGAAACGGCCTCCTCGACCATCTGGCCGAATTGCGCTTCATTGGCGATGTGCACGCCATGCCCGAGGGCACCGTGTTCTTCCCCAACGAGCCGATCCTGCGCGTGACGGCGCCGCTGCCCCAGGCGCAGCTCGTCGAGACCCGCCTCATCAATATCCTACATTTCCAGTCTCTGATCGCGGCCAAGGCCGCGCGCATGGTGCTGTCCGCGCCCGGCAAGCTGCTCGTCGACTTCGGCCTGCGCCGCGCACACGGGGCCGAGGCCGGACTCCTTGCGGCACGCGCGAGCTACATTGCGGGCTTTGCCGGCACCGCCACCATGCTGGCGGGCAAGCTGTTCGGAATTCCCATTTACGGCACCATGGCCCATTCGTTCGTTCAGGCTTACGACAGCGAGGAGGCGGCCTTCGAGGCCTTTGCCCGCTCCCGGCCCGAGAACCTGATCCTGCTGATCGACACCTACGACACCGAGGCGGGAGCGCGCACGGTGGTCTCCCTCGCGCCGCGCCTGGAAGCCGAAGGCATCAAGATCCGCGGTGTGCGGCTCGACAGCGGCGACCTGATCGCGCTCGCCAGGAGCGTGCGCCGGATCCTGGACGATGGCGGTCTGAGGCACGTCACCATCTTCGCGAGCGGCGGCATCGACGAGAAGGAGCTCGCCGAAGCGGCGCGGCAGCGCGCCCCGATCGACGGCTTTGGCATCGGCACCAGCCTCACGACGTCCTTCGACGTCCCTGCCCTCGACTGCGCCTACAAGCTGCAGGAGTACGCGGGTCTGCCGCGGCGCAAGCGATCGACTGGCAAGGCAACATGGCCCGGACGCAAGCAGGTGTGGCGCCACTACGGGCCGGACGGCCGCATTGCCCAGGACATCCTTTCCGTCGAGGGGGACGATCAGACGGGCGAGCCTCTCATCAAGCCCGTCATGAAAGGCGGACGACGCCTCGCACCGCAACCCACGCTCGCCGAGATCCGGGCGAGGGCCGCGCGCGACCTGGAGCGGCTGCCCGAGCCCTTGCGTCGGTTGGAGCCCGGCGCGTCCTGTCCGGTGGAGGTGGCCGACGCCCTGACGCGGCTCGCCGACGAGGTCGACCGCCGCCTGGCGCAGCAGGCACGGCCGTGACGTGCTCGCATCAGCTCTCGCTCGCCGACAAGGTGGCGTTCCTGAGCCGCCCCGGCGCCTATGCGCCCCCCGTGGATGCGGTCATCCTGCGCGAGACGCACATGTCGTGGGTCTTCCTTGCCGGCGATCGGGTCTACAAGCTGAAGAAGCCGGTGCGCTTCCCTTACCTCGACTTTTCAAGCCTGGATCGCCGGGAGGCCGCCTGCCGCGCCGAGGTCGGCCTCAACCGTCGCCTCGCCCCCGACGTCTATATCGGCGTGGCGCCGCTCACCCTTTCGTCCGCTGGCCCTTCCATCGGCGGTGCCGGCCCGATGGCCGACTGGCTGGTCGTCATGCACCGCCTCGACGAGCGGTGGGCCCTGGAGCAGGTGCTGCGCGAGCGGCGCCTTGACACCTCGCAGCTCGATCGGCTGGTCGCGACGCTGGTGCGCTTCTACCGGCGGGCGCGCCCGGTCTTCCTTTCCGCGGGCGCGCACCTGTGGCGATGGTCGGAGAACCTGACGGCGAACCGCCGGGTCCTGCTGGACCCGCGCTTCGGCCTTCCATCCGCTCTCATCCAACGCATCGATCGTATCCAGCGCCGCTTCGTGGCCGAGCACCGCCGCATGCTGGAAGCGCGCGCTTTCAGACACCACATCGTCGACGGGCACGGCGACTTGCGGCCCGAGCACGTCTGGCTCAATGCCGAGGTCAGGATCATCGACTGCCTGGAGTTCAACGCCCGCCTGCGCACCGTCGATCCCTTCGACGAGATCGCCTATCTGGACCTGGAATGCGAACGGCTGGGCGCGGCCTGGGCCGGGCGGTATATCAAGAACCGCGCCGAACGCGGGCTCAACGAGCGCTTGCCGGCCGCGCTCTTCCACTTCTACCGATCGTACCGCGCCATGCTGCGCGCCCGCCTCGCCATCGCCCATCTCTCGGAGCCTGCGCCCCGCACGCCCGAGAAATGGCCGCGACACGCCCACGCCTATCTGAATATCGCCATCCGCGACGCCGCGCGTCTCGAAATCCTTCTCAGGACACAACAAGGTCGGTCAGCGCGCGGCCATCGTGGAGGCGGGCGATCGCCTCGGCGAGGAGCGGACCGGTGCCCCACGCGGCATCATTCCCCAAACGGAACGGCGGCACGCTGTCGGTGACGATGAGCCGCTCGACGGCGGCGTCACCCAAGACCGCGGCCGCTCCCGGCATGAACAGCCCGTGCGTCATCAGGGATCGCTGCCGCGCACCCGAGCCCGGAAGTACCAGGTCTTGGTCCCGCTGCTCTCCACGTAGAGCTTGAGCCC
>JBAPMW010000246.1:0-2189 GCA_049278815.1 Hyphomicrobiaceae bacterium | reverse complement strand
ACATATATATTGGTCAGAGTGGTGGTCCGAGCGCAAAGAGAGCAATCATGGAGATGAACGCGAACCTATAGATCCACGCCGTCATCGCCACTATCCAGAAGGTCTGGAGAGCGAGCCAGACCAGCACGAAGATGTGGCGGCGCATTACACCGCGCCCGGCACAAATTCATCCCTACGAGCCCCGATAAGGCGGCCGGTCGAGCCCCGTGGGCGAAAAGGTGAAGACCTCGCACCCCGTCTCGGTGACGCCGACCGTGTGCTCGAACTGGGCCGACAGCTCGCGGTCGCGGGTAACGGCCGTCCAGCCGTCGGCCAGGATCTTCACGTGCGGCTTGCCCAGGTTGATCATCGGCTCGATGGTGAACAGCATGCCCGGCTCCAGCACCGGGCCCTCGCCCGGCTCGCCGTAGTGCAGGATGTTGGGCCGGTCGTGGAACACGCGCCCGAGGCCGTGGCCGCAGAAATCGCGCACCACGCCGCAGCGCTCGCCCTCCGCATAGGCCTGGATCGCGGCGCCGATATGCCCGGTGGTGTGGCCCGGCTTGACGGCGGCCACGCCGCGCATCAGCGCCTCGTAGGTGACATCGAGCAGCCGCTCGGCGCGGCGCGAGATATGGCCCACCGCATACATGCGGCTGGTGTCGCCGTGCCAGCCTTCGACGATCAGCGTCACATCGACGTTGATGATATCGCCTTCCTTGAGCGGCTTGCTGTTCGGGATGCCGTGGCAGACCACGTGATTGACCGAGGTGCAGATCGCCCTCGGGAAGCCGCGGTAGTTGAGAGGGGCGGGGATGGCCTTGTGATCGAGGGCGAACTCCACGATCAGGTCGTCGAGGCGGTCGGTGGTGACGCCCGGCTTGACGTGCTCGACCAGCATGTCCAGCGCCTCTGCGGCGAGCTGCCCGGCCTTGCGCATGCCGGCGAAGGCCTCGGGGCCGTGCAGCCTGATGTTCGTATCGTTGGTCTCGCGCGCCTGCCCGCGCGCCATCTCGAGGTTGGCCATTCGGATCGGTCGGCTTTCGATGGAGGCCCAGTCGCTGGCCCAGGTTACCCGTAATATTTAGAGCGGAAGTGTAGGCGCGCAACCGATCACGCCCTTGTCGGCGAGATCCTGGAGCATCGCGATGACGTCCGCCTCGATTTGCTCCTTGGGCGCGTTGTAGCGCACGGACAGGCCCTCGGCGACCTCTGCGACAGTGTGACGGCCGTCGCAGAGCATCAGCACCTCGACCGCTATGGGATCTGGCGACAGCACCCGCTCGGGCGCCTGGATGACCCAGCGGTCGCGGGGCTCGTCGTAGTGCAGCCTCCGGCCCCTGGCCAGGCTGGGCCTCGACGCCGCCGACACGATGGCGCGCTGGCGCTTGGCCGCTCCCTGGCCGGCGCTGCCGGTATCCTCGCTCATGCCGCGCTCGGCCGGAAGGCGCCGGGCGGGACGAGCCCGGGGGTTACGTAGGCATGGTGCAGGGCGTCGAGCTGCGCCCACAGCACGTTGCACTTGAAGCGCACCGCCGCCACCGCCGCCGCCTGCTGCTCCGGCGTGCGGGCATGCTCCTTGACGAAGGCGAGGGCGAAATCGGAGTCGCGGTTGGCCTGGTCCAGGCGGCGGCGGAAATACTGCATCGCCCGCTCGCCCACGAAGTCGTAGCTCTCCAGCATGCCGGAGATGCGCTCGCGGTGGATCGACGGCGCGAACAGCTCGGTGAGCGAGGAGGCCACCGCCTCCAGCAGCGTGCGCTCGCGCACGAAATTCACGTACGCCTCCACGGCAAAGCGGGTGGCAGGCAGCGCGCCCTCCATGGAGACCACATAGCCGCGATCGAGGCCCAGGGCCTCCGTAAGCACCAACCAGCGCTCGATGCCGCCATCCTCGCCGCCGCTGCCGTCGTGATCGAGGATACGGTGCACCCACTCGCGCCTCAGCTCCCGGTCGTAGGCGCGGCTCATCAGGGCCGCGTCCTTGCGCGGCACGCCCGACTGGTAGCAGAAGCGGTTGAGCGCCCAGGCCTGCACCTGGCCCTTGTCGAGCTTGCCGCCATGCAGCAGACGATGGAAGGGATGCTTGTCGTGGTAGCGTTCGGCGCCGACCGCGCGGATCGCCGCTTCCAGCTCGGCAGGGCTCATGGTGCCGCTCATAGCCGGATCTCCATGCCGTCGTAAGCGATCTCCCAGCCGGCACGTTCCAC
>JBAPMW010000245.1:0-6545 GCA_049278815.1 Hyphomicrobiaceae bacterium | reverse complement strand
CCGCTCGACCAGTTGTAGTAGATCTTCTTGTAGGGGCAGCCCGACACGCACATGCGCCAGCCGCGGCACTTGTCCTGGTCGATAAGCACGATGCCGTCCTCCTCGCGCTTGTAGATGGCGCCGGACGCCCAGCGCGCCATCCAAGTCGGAGGCGCGAACCAGCCGCTCGGGCACCAGGTGCTCCCCCTGCTTCACGAGGCGCACCAGCATCGGCATGTCGGTGTACTTGCGCGCGTAGTCCTCGAAGTAGGGCACCTGCCGGCCGACGTGGAACTCTTTGAGGATCACGTGCCCCATCGCCATGGCCAGGGCCGCGTCGGTGCCCTGCTTCACGCTGAGCCACATGTCCGCGAACTTGGACGCCTCCGAATAGTCGGGGCAGATGACGACGCTCTTGGTGCCCTTGTAGCGGACCTCCGTGTAGAAGTGGGCGTCGGGTGTGCGCGTCTGCGGCACGTTGGAGCCCCACAGAATGAGAAAGCCGGCGTTGTACCAGTCGGCGCTCTCGGGCACGTCGGTCTGCTCGCCCCAGGTCTGGGGCGAGGACGGCGGCAGGTCGCAGTACCAGTCGTAGAACGACATGCAGACGCCGCCGAGGAGCGAGAGATAGCGCGAGCCGGCGGCGTAGGAGACCATCGACATGGCCGGGATCGGCGAGAAGCCGAACACGCGGTCGGGACCGTAGGTCTTGACCGTGTAGGCGTTGGCCGCGGCGATGATCTCGGTGACCTCGTCCCAGCTTGCGCGCACGAAGCCGCCGAGCCCGCGCTTCCTCGTGTAGGCGGCGCGCTTGTCGGGGTCTTCCACGATCGAGGCCCAGGCCGCCACCGGCAGCCGCGTGGCACGCGCCTCGCGCCACAGCTTGATGAGCCGCGAGCGCACCAGCGGGTACTTCACGCGGCTGCCGGAGTAGAGGTACCAGGAGTAGCTGGCGCCTCGGGAGCAGCCCCTGGGTTCGTGGTTCGGCAAGTCGGGGCGCGTCCGGGGGTAGTCGGTCTGCTGCGTCTCCCAGGTGACGATGCCGCCCTTGACGTAGATCTTCCACGAGCAGGAGCCGGTGCAGTTGGCGCCGTGGGTGGAGCGCACGATCTTGTCGTGCTGCCAGCGCTTGCGGTAGCCGTCCTCCCAACGCCGATCTTCCCGGGTGACGATGCCGTGACCATCGGCGAAGTCATCGACGACGCGATTGAAGAACGTCAGGCGGTCGAGGAAGTGGCTCATGTCAGGGGATCCCGATCATTGCGCTTGTTGGGCCGCAGGGCCGCGCCGGGTGGGGCGGCGCTCGATGTCGTGGAGCAGTCCGCCCGGCCGCGTGTAGAACCACCACGTGACGGCGATGCAGCTCGCATAGAACGCGAGGAAGAACCACAGTGCCGCCTCGGCCCCGCCCGTGAGGCTGATGGAGGTGCCGTAGCTCTTCGGGATGAAGAAGGCGCCGTAGGCAGCGATCGCGGAGGTGAAGCCGATGATGGCGGCGGATTCCTTGTCTGCCTGGCGCCCGCGTGTGACGGCATCGGCCTTCGGGATCAGCCGGTCCATCTCGGTGCGCATGATCGCCGGGATCATCTGGAAGGTCGACGCATTGCCGACGCCGGAGACGAAGAACAGGACCAGGAACATGGCGAAGAATCCGGACCAGCTCCCGATGCTGAGGAAGTAGAGGACGCCGGCGACGCCGACCGCCATGCCGACGAACACCCAGAACGCGACGTGCGCGCCGCCGTACTTGTCGGCAACCCAGCCGGTCATCGAGCGCGAGAGTGCGCCGACGAGCGGTCCGAGGAACAGCATGGCCGACACCGGCTCGGGCTTGAGGCCGGCCTTGCGCCGCGCCTCCAGATGCGGGTCGTCCTTGGTTGCGAACCAGAACACGACCCCCATGATGGCAATGGCGAGCGCCCAGATGTTGGCGACGGTCTGCCAGCCGTAGGCGACCATGATGAAGGCGGCGAGGAACTTGGTGACGGCGGCGCCGACGTTGCCTGCGCCGAAGATGCCAAGCGCCGTGCCCTGCTTCTCGGTGGGGTACCAGCGGGACACGTAGGCGATGCCGACCGCGAACGAGCCGCCGGCGATGCCGACACCGAGTGCCGCCAGCAAGAACGTCGGGTAGTCGTAGGCGAAGGTGAGGAGCCAGGTCGCCACCGCTGCCGACAGCATGACGGCCGTGTAGACAATGCGGCCGCCGTACTGGTCGGTCCAGATGCCGAGCATCAGACGGATCAGCGAGCCGGTCAGGATTGGCGTGCCGACCAGCAGTCCGAACTGGGTGTCGTTGAGGCCCAAGTCGTTCTTGATCTGGACGCCGATGATGGAAAAGATCGTCCACACGGCGAAGCACACGGTGAAGGCGATCGTGGACAGTCAAAGGGCGCGGCGTTGATCACCTCCGTGCGCTTCTGCGGGGCTATGCATGGTGGGCATCCCATCCTCGGTTCGCCTGCCTGCCGTTCGGCCAGTGCGTACGGCAGGCGGGAGGTGCCCCCATTGACGTGGGTCAACCGCAGGGGTCCGGCAGCATCCCGCTCCTTCCGGCTAATTCGCCGCACGCCTGCTTTGATCCTGATCAAGAGGCGCGTACCCGGCTGCCGGCAGGATGCCAGTTGATCGCGGGGCGAGGTGACGCCGCGAGCGACGCGCACCGAAATCGCCGTCCCGCGTTTGCAAAGCCCGGCGTGAACGCCGCGGCCCCGTTCCGCGCCACCGCCGTGGTTCCGCATCCGATGGAGGAACCCATGATCAAGCTCTCAGGCTACGCAGCTCTTATCAGCCTGCGCGACAAGTGGCGGCGCATGCAGCGCAAGCGCAGGTCGTTGGTGGAGGTGGCAGCGTGTCCACCGAGCGAGCTGCAGCGCAGCGCGCAAGACGTTGGAGTAAGTGTCAGCGACCTGCGGATCATCGCCGCGGCCCACTCCGGCCCCAGCGAGCTCCTGCCGCTGCGACTGGAGCTCTTGGGGCTCGACCCGGGTTATGTCAGGTCTGCGCAGACCGCCACCTACCGTGACCTGGAAAGGACGTGCGCGATGTGCCCGGCATGGCGACGCTGCGCGCGCGATCTGGCCAAAGGAGACGTACAGGCCGGGATGGACAGCTACTGCCTCTGCGCGCCGACCATCGATGCGCTCGCCGTCGATAACACAGGACTGCCACCGGCCATGACGTGCGAGCCATGGCTACCCGGGAGACGATCCACGTCCTGGCCCATGTTCCACCGCGTCGAGCGCCGTGCTGTACGCATGCACGAGATGATGACGTGTCTTCGCGTCGATCCGGCCAAGCTCGCTCGGCTGCGGCGCGGGGATGCCTATGCCGAAGCGCGCGCCAGGTGCCTCTCCTGCAGGATGAGCGAAAAATGCCTGTGCTGGCTTGCCGATCCCGCAGAGGCCGAGGCGCGCCCGGAGTTCTGCCCCAATCTGACGCTGTTCGAGGCTTGCAAACGAGATCGCGTTGCGTCCTGATCGCGGGCAATCGCGCTCATCGAGCTGCGTACCGGCACGAGCTTGCCACCGACTCTGCTGGGGGTGGCCGTGATATCGAGCACGTCGCCTCGGCGACCGTCTTGGACTCGCGCAACCCATGATGGAACAGGACGAGCTGTTTCGACGTCTGGCGGTCGCGCTCGCGATCGGCCTATTGATCGGGCTCGAGCGCGAGTGGCAGGCACGCGAGGAGGCCGAAGGCGAGCGCACCGCCGGCCTCAGGACGTACGCCCTGGCCGGGTTGCTCGGCGGGACCTCCGGCGCGCTGTCCCTGGCCAGCAGTCCGCTGGTGCTCGCCGCCGTGCTCGTCTCATTTGCCGCGGCCTTCACCCTGTTCAGCTGGTTCGAGGCAACTAGCGAGCGCGACTTCAGTGTCACCGGTGTGGTCGCGGCGCTGTTGACGTTTGCGCTTGGCGCTTACGCCGTGCTCGGCAATGAGCAGGTCGCGGTGGCCGCGGCGGTGGCGATGGCCATCCTGCTGGCCCTGAAGGCACCGCTGCACAGCTGGCTGCGGCGGCTGACCTGGCTCGAGATCAGGGCAGTATTGATCCTGCTCGCCATGTCCTTCCTACTGCTGCCGGTGCTGCCGAACCGGCCGGTGGAACCGTGGGGCGCGCTCAAATCCTGCCGAGGTCTGGCTGTTCGCGATCCTGATCGCCGGCGTCTCGTTCGCCGGCTATGTGGCGGTGCGCACCTTGGGGGATGAGGTCGGGATCACCGTAGCGGCGCTGGCCGGCGGCGTGACCTCCTCGACGGCGACGACGGTTTCGTTCGCCCGCCTCGCACGGGAGCATCCGCCGGCCGCCCCACTGCTCGCGGGCGGCATCCTGATCGCCGGCGTCACCATGCTCGCCCGTGTCCTGGTGATTGCCGGAGCCCTCAACCCGGGGCTGATTGCCGGATTGGCTCTACCGCTTGCGGCCGCTGGTCTCGCCCTGCTGGCGGCAAGCACCATGCTCATCCTGAGGCGTCGCACGCTCGATGCGCCCCGTCCGGCCCTGGAGTTGAAGAACCCCTTCGAGCTGGCAACCGCGCTGAAGCTCGCGGCGCTCATTGCCGTCATCATGGTTGCAGCGAAGGTGCTGTCCGCCGTCGCCGGTACCAGCGGCGTCTTTCTGTTGGCGGCAGCCTCCGGCGTCGTCGATGTCGACGCCCTGACCTTGTCCATGGCGCGGCTCGCGAGCAGCCAGATCGCAACCGGCGACGCAATCACAGCAATCCTGCTTGCCGCATCGGTCAACACGGCGGCGAAAGCGGCGATGGCGGCCTATCTCGGGGGCCGCAAGATCGGTCGCATCGTGGCCAGTGCGAGTGCCCTGGCCGTCATTGCTCCTGGTGGCGACATACGTCGGACTGGCCGTCCTGCCTTCGTAGGGAATCGCAGCGGCCACGTATTCGACTGGAGAGTCAGGGGCGGCGGATGCCTTGCGAGAGCTGTCTACCTTGATTGCACTGCGGCTTCACGGTCCGCAGCAGCCGGACGCGGTTCGCGAGCCTCCGCGGGTGCCGTCCTGAAGGCGCGGCGGTCGCTGCGGCAGATGGCGCGTACGACGTCGCGTCCCATGGCGGCCACCATCGGCACTCCGGGGACGCCCGCCCACTGTCCGACCATGTAGAAGCTCGCCAGCCCCGACAGGGTCTGGCTCAGGCGCCGTCCGGTGAACAGAGCACGCACCATGCTGGTGATGGGCGAGCGGTAGCCGTGGCCGGTGAAGCACAAGGTCGTCATCGGGGTGGCGACATCGACCACCTCGATTTGCGTACGCAGACCGGGGAAGCGCCCCTCCAGCAGGTCGATCACGCTCTCGGCAATGCGATGCTTCTCCTCGCGATAGCGCTTGGGCGTGCGGTGCAGCTCCTGCCAGTAGGCGAAGCTCGCCGCCACCACCACCTTCAGGACCGACTTGCCCGGCGGCGCGAGGCTAGGGTCGAACGCGAAGGGCTCGACGTAGAGCCGGTGGCGGACCTGATCGGCGATCAGGACCGGAGCCTCGAGCGGCAAGACTAAGGCGTGAGGCTCGGCCGGCAGGGTGCGAGCGAGCCCGAGCGAGACTTGGATGCCCATTTCGATGCGGTCTTCGGCGGCATTGTAGTAGGAGCGGATGGGCGCACTCGTATAGCGGCCGCCCAGCATGTCGAAGATGGTGGCATGGCCGTTGGCGTTGGAGACGACGATGTCGGCGCGCTGCTCGGTCCCGTCGCTGAGGCGCACGCCGACCGCGCGGTCGTTCTCGACGATGATCGACTGCACGCGAGCCTCGTAGCGGATCTCGCCGCCGAGCTCCACGAAGCGCCGCTCGATGGCGCGAGCGAGCGCAATGGAGCCGCCGGCTGGCCAGCCGTAGTCGCCGACGTGCGTGCGGCCGAGGAAGGTGAGCGGCATGGCCACGGGGCAATTGGGCCAGTCGTAGATGAGGCTCGGCAAGGCGCTGCGCAGGAACGGATCGGTGAAACGCTGCGCAAACTCCTCCAGCGGCATCCAGCGGCGCGAGCTCCTTCAGGTGGCGTTCGAGGTGATCGAGGTCGGTGTAGACGATCAGCGGGGCGCCGCTGCAGATAGGCACTCGCGCCAGCAGGCCACTGAGGTGGGATCCCGTGGGCTTGGCCCTTGCCACCTCGCTTGAGCGGGCCAAGGCGCTCGCCATGGTGCCGACGCTTGTCAGGTACGGCCGCGTCACGCTGAGCGCACCTTGATCGAGCGCAAGGCGGCCGCTGTGGGTGGCTCCTACGTTCGAACCCGAATAGAGGCGAGCAGCCGGGCAGCACGGAGCGTGAAGCGAGGACGACGATGCCTCAGAAATCCATCCTGATCATCGGCGCCGGTATCGGCGGTCTGTCCACCGGGTGCTACGCCCGGCATCCTCGCTCGCTAGCCCGAAGTTCCTAGAGCGAGGAACGAAAAATGCCAGCCGCTTCAAGCGGTTGATTCTATCGTCACGGTACCCGCTACTGGGTACAAAAAACTACGCTTCGATGCCTCCAGCCGCCTGCTGATGTTCACCTGCCTCTTGACATGAGTGATTTGCGCTCTGTTCGCAAGTAAGAATCAGGCGCCTACGCATGACT
>JBAPMW010000244.1:0-4052 GCA_049278815.1 Hyphomicrobiaceae bacterium | reverse complement strand
CTCGAGGACCAGGCGGGCCATCTGTCGGCCTCGTGGCGCGACGCCCCGGAGGGCCATCCGAAGCTGCTGGCGCTGATCGCGCTGGTGCAGTCGTGCCTGTGCATCGGCGGCCACGAGCGCCGGCTCGAGGCCGCGCAGAAGCATCTGCTCGCCGAGCTCAGCCGGCAGATCCTTGACGACGGCGGCCACGTGAGCCGCAATCCCGGCACGCTGGTGGCGATGCTCCTCGACCTGCTGCCGCTGCGCCAGTGCTTCGGCGCCCGCGGCCTGACGCCGGACGGCGTCCTCACCGGCGCCGTCGACCGCATGATGGCAATGCTGCGCCGGCTGCGGCTGGGCGACGGCCAGCTGGCGCGCTTCAACGGCATGGGCGCCACCGAGCGGGATGCGCTGGCCATGGTTCTCGCCTACCGGCGCGGCGCCGGCAGCGAGCCTCCGCCCGTCTCCAGCTCGGGCTACGTGCGCCTGGAGCGCGGCGCCACTGTGCTTGTCGTCGATGCGGGCACGCCGCCGCCCATCGCGCTCGCCGGGGAGGCCTGCGCCGGCTGCCTCTCGTTCGAGCTGAGCGCCGGCGAGGACCTGCTGCTCGTCAACGGCGGCGCGCCGGCGGCGATGCATGCCCGCGCCTTCGCCGCCGCCCGCGGCACGGCGAGCCACAACACGCTCGTGCTCGGCGGCCGATCCTCCGCGACGCTGGTGCGCAACGCCGGCCTGCGGCGCCATCTCAATGCGGCGCCGATCCGCCACCCGGACCGCGTCACCTGCGAGCTGGAGGAGCGTGAGGACGGAGCGGTGGTGCTGCACGCCTCCCACGACGGCTATGCCGGCCGCTTCGGGCTGGTCCACGCGCGCACGCTGGTCCTCGCCCCGGACGGGGCCACCCTCGACGGCGAGGACGCCCTCGACGGCATCAAAGGCGAGGTGCGCCTCGCGCAGGACATCCCGGTGGCGGTGCATTTCCATCTGCCGCCCCAGGCCGGCGCGCGTTACGGCGCCACCCACGGCACCGCAGACCTCACCCTCCGCAGCGGCGCCTGCTGGCGCCTGTCGGTCGCCGGGGCGGCGCTGACGATCGAGGCGGACACCTACTTTGCCGATATCTTGGGACCTGTGCACGCCCAGCAAGTGCTGCTGCGGACCGCGTGCTATGGCGCAGCAAGGATACACTGGCGGCTGGAGCGGCTGTGAGATGGTGTCAGCCGTCAACGGGCTGCGCCGACCCTCGATGACGAAACGGATGGGAGGCGAGGCCTTCGCGCGGGCGCCGACCGGATCCCCCTCCCCCTTGCGGGGAGGGTTAGGGGTGGGGGGACTCCCGACCTGCGATGTTCTGCAATCCCCCCACCCTGTCCCTCCCCCGCAAGGGGGGAGGGGACGCCGCGGCTGCTCGCCTCACCTCAACTTCGGCGGTCGAGCGAGCTTGCAGCTTCAGTTTCGTTTCAGACCCGGAGGGTCTGACACCTGTCTCACCTGTCGCCCGGTCGATTTCCGTGCTAACGGGCGGACTTGGCAGGCGTTGAGGGCACGCGGGCGAGGCGCGTTTTTCCATGGCCGACGTAGCGATCCGGCGCGCGCTGATCTCGGTCTCGGACAAGGCCGGGGTGATGGAGCTCGCCAGGGCGTTGAGCGGGTGGGGTGTGGACATCCTCTCCACCGGCGGCACGGCTGAGGCCCTGAAGGGCGCCGGCCTCGCCGTGAAGGATGTGGCCGAGCACACCGGCTTTCCCGAGATGATGGACGGGCGTCTCAAGACCCTGCACCCACGAGTGCACGGCGGCCTGCTCGCCATCCGCGGCGATGCCGGGCACGACGCAGCAGCCGCGGCCCACGGCATCGCGCCCATCGACCTGCTGGTGGTGAACCTCTATCCCTTCGAGGCGACCGTCGCGAAAGGCGCAGCGTTCGCCGACTGCATCGAGAACATCGATATCGGCGGCCCGGCCATGATCCGGTCGGCGGCCAAGAACCACGCCGCCGTCACTGTCATCGTCGACCCGCAAGACTATGCGTCGGTCCTCGACGCCATGCGCCGCAACGGCGGCGCGACCACGCTGGAGCTGCGCCAAGCCCTCGCCGCCAAGGCCTATGCGCGCACGGCGGCCTACGATGCGGCGATCGGCGGCTGGCTTGCCGAGGCGCTGGGCGAGTCGACGCCAGCGTGGCGCGCTTTCGGCGGCCGGCTCGGGCAGCGGCTGCGCTATGGCGAGAACCCGCATCAGCAGGCGGCGTTCTACCTGTCGGGCGAGCGCCGGGCGGGGGTCGCCACGGCCATCCAGCACCAGGGCAAGGAGCTGTCCTACAACAACCTCGGCGATGCCGATGCGGCCTTCGAGCTGGTCTCCGAGTTCGATCCCAAGGTGTCGCCCGCCGTCGCCATCGTCAAGCACGCCAATCCCTGCGGCGTCGCGATGGGAGCGACCCTGGCCGACGCCTGGCGCATGGCCCTGCGCTGCGACCCTGTCAGCGCCTTCGGCGGCATTGTCGCGCTCAACGGCACCATCGACGCGGCCGCGGCCCGCGCGGTTACCGGCATTTTCACCGAGGTCGTCATCGCCCCCGGCGCCACGGACGAGGCCAAGGCGATCTTTGCCCAGAGGAAGGCCCTGCGCCTTCTCACCACCGGCAGCCTTCCCGACCCGCGCGCCGCAGGCCTGACGTTCCGCTCGCTGGCCGGTGGCTTCCTCGTGCAGTCACGCGACAACGCCGTCGTCGACGACATGGCGCTGCGACTTGTGACCAGGCGCGCGCCGACGCCGCGGGAGATTGCCGACCTCAAGCTCGCCTTCAAGGTGGCCAAGCACGTGAAGTCCAACGCCGTCGTCTATGCCAAGGACGGCGCCACCGTCGGCATCGGCGCCGGCCAGATGAGCCGCGTCGACAGCGCCCGCATCGCCGCTCTCAAGGCCGTGGATGCCGCACGCGCCGCCGGCGAGGCCGAGCCGCTCACCAAGGGCTCCGTGGTGGCCTCCGACGCCTTCTTTCCGTTCGCCGACGGCCTCCTGGCCGCGGCCGAGGCCGGCGCCACGGCGGCGATCCAGCCCGGCGGCTCGGTGCGGGACGACGAGGTGATCAAGGCGGCCGACGAGAGGGGCCTCGCCATGCTGCTCACCGGCACCCGCCATTTCCGGCACTGATCCAAGAACAGGCAATAGGCAATAGTAGAGGGGCCCCAGTGCTGCTATTGCCTATTGCCTGCTCGCCAATCCCAGCATCGCGCGGGCCTCGGCCGCCGTGGCGATGCCGCGGCCGGCGGCGCGCGCGCATTGCGCCAGGGCCTCGACCAGCTCCCCGTTCGAGCGCGCTCTCCTGCCGTCGGGCAGATAGAACGTGTCCTCCAGGCCGGTGCGCAGGTGTCCCCCAAGCTCGGCGGCGCGGGCGTGCAGGGGCCAGATGTCGCTGCGGCCGATGGCCGTGACCTGCCAGGGGCAGCCGCGAATCGCGAGCTTCCTGAGGAACGGCAGCAGATCCGGATCGGCCGGCATGCCCGATGCCACGCCCATGACGAAGTTGTACTGCGGCGCGCCCTTGTACATGCCGTTGCGCACGTACATCTCCACGCAGCGTACGATGCCCGTATCGAAGCACTCGAACTCGGGTCTGGTCTCCGTCCTGGCCATCGCATCGAGGTAGGCTCGCACTTTATCCGGCGCGTTGTCGAACAGGTGCGGCGGCCAGGCCCAGCTGCCGTCGGCCCTGACCTTGAGATAGTTGAGCGAGCCGGCGTTGCACGCGGCGATCTCGGGCTTCACCGCCTCCAGGCACGCGAGGGGGCCGGAGATGTCGGCCCCGACGGTCCCGGTGGACTGGTTGAGGATGACGCCGGGGCACGCCGCGCCGATGGCCTGCATGATGCTGACGGCCACCGCCGGCTCCCACGACGGCAGGTGCCCCTTGCCGGACCCCTGCTGGCGGAAGTGCACGTGCATGATGGCCGCGCCCGCGTCCCACGCTGCCGTGGCCTCGCGCGCCATCTCCTCCGGCGTGACGGGCACCGGGTGCTGCCTCGGGTCGGTGAGCACGCCGGTCAGCGCGCAGGTAATGATGGCCTTGTC
>JBAPMW010000243.1:0-4854 GCA_049278815.1 Hyphomicrobiaceae bacterium | reverse complement strand
CCTCGCGGCGCCGGGATGACGTCGGCGGAGGTGGCACGCGACCCGCTCAGCCCTGCAAGGCGGCCTCCCTGGAAGGGTGCTGCTTGAAGCGGACAATGCTCCGGCTTGCTCATGGGCTGCCTGGCGGCTGAGCTGGCAGCCCGGATGTCGTCGTCACCCGCGGAGAGGCGGCACCGACCACCGAGACCGTGACCGGCATGCCCTGGCGCAGGATGTCGCCGGGATCTGGCACGACGATGCGGATGCGGTAGACCAGCGCCGTGCGCAGCTCCTGCGTCTCCACCGTCTTGGGCGTGAACTCGGCGGTGGTGGAGATGAAGCCGATGCGGCCCTTGAGCACCCGCACCCCCGGCGTATCGGTCCGCACGCTCACCTCCATGCCGGGCTTGATGCGGCCAAGATCGACCTCGGACACGTAGCTGCGCACCCACACCGGGTCGGTCAGACTCAGCACGAGCACCGTCTCTCCGGCAGCGACGATGGCTCCCGCCTCGCGCACCCTGGTCAGCACCACGCCGCGGCTCGGCGCCAGCAGGGCGGCGTCGGCCAGCTGACGCTGCGCCACCTGCAGTGCCGCCTCGCGCTCGGCGAGCTGGGCGCGCGCCGCATCGATGTCCTCTGTGCGGAAGCCGGCCCGCATCAGCCTGAGGGCCTGGCGGCCCGAGTTCAGGCGCGCCTCCGCCTCGCGATAGGCCGCCTGGGCATCGTCGAACGCCTTGCGGGTGCCGACGTCCCTCTTCAGAAGCTGCTCGGCGCGCTCCAGGGCGATCCTGGCGTTGGCCAGCGTCGCCTCGCGCTCTTTCACGGTGGCCTCGGCCTGGGCGATCTCCTCGGGCCGGTTGCCGGCCTGCATCTTCGCGAACGCCGCCTTGGCCTGGTCGCGCTGGGCCGTGATCTGGGCGATGCTGTCCTCGAAGTAGACCTTCTCCAGCTGCGCCAGCAGCTGGCCATCGGCGACGCTGTCGCCCTCGTCCACCTTGAGGCTGTGGATGCGACCCGCCACCTTGAAGCCGAGGTTGACCTGCCGCACCTCGACGTTGCCGGTGAGGATGAGCGGCCCGCCGGCCGGCGGCCGGCTGAGCCACCACCAGACACCGCCGCCTGCGGCGGCCAGCAAGGCGAGGGCGGCAACGATGAGGATGCGCGTCTTCACGTCCGCTCTCCCTTCCCCGCCTGCCCTGCGCCGCCGAGCAGCAGCCGGCGGTAGGCGTCGAGCAGCCCCTTGACATCGAGTGGCTGGATCGCCCCGAACAGTCCATCCCAAACCACGGCCAGGATGAGCGGCGCGACAACGAGTTGCGGATAGGCGGCAAGGCCGCCCACCGCCAGCTCCCCCTTCTCGCCGGCCCGCCGCAGCACCCCGCCCATGAGCTTGAGCCCGCGCGACACCACCTCGCGATGATAGAACTCGGCGATGGCGGGGAAGCGCGGGCCCTCGGTGATCACCAGGCGCAGCAGGTCCTTGCGGGCCGTGCCCAGCACCTCGGTGCGAAACACCTCGTAGAGGCCCTTGAGGACCATGTCGGCCGGCAGGTCGGGCACCTTGGCGAGCGCTTCCAGGCGCTCGATCACGGGGGAGACCGCGTCCCGCACCATCTGCTCGAACAGGTCCTGCTTGTCCTTGAAGTGCAGGTAGATCGTGCCCTTGGCCACACCCGCCTTCGCGGCCACCTCGTCGAGCCTGGCGGCCGCGTACCCCTGCGAGACGAACACGCCGACTGCCGCCTCCAGGATGGCCTGCCGCCGCGCCTCAGGGTCGCGACGGGCCAGATCGCTGCTGCGTTTGGCCATGGGCTCTTCCATTGTGGCTGGCACCGGCTTCCGAAGGTTATGCAGAAGAGATCTACTTAACGACTGACCGATCAGTCAATACCATTGAACAAGCAGACCCGCAAGGGTGCAGCAGGCTCCAGGGGTCCAAACTCGCAAGGACAGCAGCCCCGTGCAGGCGGGCACCCTCGGTGACATCGCCATGAGGATTGCAAGTTGCGCAGCGGCTGCATGCGCTCCGGCAATGGCAGTGGACGGGCTTCGAATAGAGGGTATGGTTGGATCTGGCGCCACCCGGCGCCGGGGTCCGGCCAAGCTTGCCGGCGATGCAGGACCGTCTCAGGAGAAAAACAATGCTTGAAGGGGGAATGCTCATGCTCAAGCGCGCCTTGACCGCCGTCGCGGCCGTCGGCCTGATCGGGATGACGGCCTCGGGTGCTTGGTCGCAAACGCCCAAGGACCTGAAGTGGGGCACCCCACCGGTCGGTTCCGCCGGCCACAAGTCACTGGTCGCGCTGTCGACCGTGCTCAACAAGGAGATGCCCGAGTACCGCATCTCGGTGCTGCCCACGGCCGGCGCCGTCGCCACCATGAAGGGCTTCGCCACCCTGGAGCTGGACGGCTTCTTCGGTTCCGACGTGGGCTTCGAGGAGCTCGCGCACGACACGAAGCGCTTCAAGGGCTTCAAGGCGAAAATCCAGCGCCCGCTCGCGCAGTCGTTCTGGTCGCAGACCATCGAGGTCGGTCTTGCGGTCAAGGCCGTCAACAAAGGCAAGTACAAGGGATGGCGCGATTTCGCCGGCAAGCGCATCTTCACGGGGCCTCTGCCGTTCGACACCAGGGCCCACACGGAGCGGGGCCTCAATGCGCTGGGCGTGAAGTTCGACTACGTTCAGGTGGACCTCGCCACCGTCGGCTCGCAGCTGGATTCCAGCCAGCTTGACGGCATCACGATCTACACCGCCTCCGAGACGTCCCCGCCGCCGTGGCTCGCCGAGGCCTCGCTCGCAACCGACTGGGCAGTGGTCAATCCCAGCGCCGAGGAGATTGCCGAGCTCAAGAAGAAGGGCTTGTCGGTGGTCGAGGTGAGCCCGAAGGCCTACAAGCGCGACATTCATGCCGACAAGTCGCTCCAGCTGCCGTTCTTCTACGGCTTCCACGTCGGCCTCAATGTATCGGAGGCGGACGTCTACAAGATGCTGACGATCGTCGAGAAGAATGTCGCCGAGATCGCCAAGGCCGACCCGGGCCTGTCTCAGATCGCCAAGGACATGAAGGGCTTCCAGGTGCGCGGCGTGGCAGCGGCAGTCGATCTCGTCCCCATCCATCCCGGCCTCGCCAAGTGGATGAAGGAGAAGGGCGTCTGGGACGCGAAGTGGGACTCCAGGATCGCGAAGAAATAGGACAGCCGGACGCTTCCCTTCGCCATCGAGGGGGCGCCGCGGGCGCCCCCTGCGTCAGCTATCGGCAATGATGAGCACGCATGACAGAGACCTCCCAGACGTGGCCGCGGCTCATCGTCGAATACGTCTACTACATTGTTGCGATTGGCTTCTTCCTCTATCTCTTCCAGTACTTCTGGACCAGTGAAGGCGGCCCCACGCTGCTGGCGATGACGCTGGTTCCGGTCACCTTTGCGCTGTTCGTCCTTAACTGCCTGCGCGAGAACAATCTCTACCCGCGCCTGCCGCTTGCGGCCAACCTCGTCATCGCCGCGGTCTACATCGCGCTTGCGTTCGCCATCGCCTACTACATGCACACCGAGTACTACGCCCTCGGCACCGAGCGGGTCGGCTATTGGGACTGGACCGATCTGCTGATGGGCACGGCCATGACTGCGCTCGTCATGGAATACGCGCGCAAGCGCCACATCCCCCTGTTCGTGCTCAACATCGTGCTGATCGTCTATGCCGTCTACGGCTACCTGGTGCCCGGCATGTTCGCGCACGGGGGGCTCTCCTGGTGGCGCGTCGGCACCGCCATGAGCGTCGAGACCTCGACCGGCGTGTTCTCCAACCTGCCGCAGATCGCCCTCACCGTCATTGCCTCGTTCCTGCTCGTGCTCAGCGTCCTGGGCGGCTTCGGCGCCATCGCATCGCTCCTGCGCGCCACCAAGCGCGTGGCGATCCGCTCGCCGCATGCGTTGCCGCAGTCGGCGGTGATCGGCTCCATGTGCGTCGGCACCATCAGCGGCAGCGGAGCGGCCAACGCCATCACCATCGGCTCGGCCACCATTCCGGCCATGATCGGCGCCGGCATGCCGCGTGCGACCGCCGCGGCGATCGAATCGGGCGCCTCGCTGGGAGGCCAGCTGATGCCGCCGGTGATGGGCGTCGCCGCCTTCCTGATGGCCGAGTTCCTGGGCACAAGCTATTTCGAGGTGGTTGCCCGCGGCTACGTCCCGGCGCTGATCTATTACGCCACTGTCGCGGTCTCGGTGTACCTCCTTGCGCTGCGCCATCGCCTGCGCCTGGCTGCCGGCACCGGTGAGGCGCTGTCGTGGCGGGATCTCATCAACCTCGCCGCGTTCCTTGGCGTGATCGTCGGCCTCGTCGCCATGATGGCCGCCTGGAACCTCGCGCCGCAATTCGCCGCGCTCTACGCGTTCGTCGCCGTCGGATCGCTTCTGCTCGCCGTCCATGTGCTCTTCATGCTCGCTGAAAAGCGCTGGTCGTTCGCAGAGCTCATTGCTCCGGTCCGCAGATTCCTCGATGCCTTCATCGAGATGACATCGGACCTGACGCTGCTCCTGGCCACGCTCGCGATCATGACCGGCGCGCTGGTCATCACGGGCGTGCCGACCAAGCTCGGTGTGCTTCTCATCGAGCTCGCAGGCGTCAACCTTGCTGCGATGGTCGTCCTCGCGTTCGTCTTCGGCGCAGTGCTCGGCACGGGCCTGCCGCCGGCGCCGACCTACATCCTGGTCGCCATCGTCATCGCGCCGCCGATGATCAAGGTCGGCGTCAATCCGTGGGTGGTGCACTTCTTCGCCTTCTTCCTCGCCGTCTGGGGCGAGCTGACGCCGCCCACATCGCTGGTCGCGGCCGTCACCGCCAAGATCGCGAATGCGTCCTTCTACACGAC